>JAYVVY010000052.1:0-5800 GCA_043786575.1 Ilumatobacteraceae bacterium | reverse complement strand
CTCACGACCGTGGTGGCCGGCGCGGGCACGCTGATTGCTGCCCGTCGCGTTGTCGACAACGTGCCGCGAGTTGCGGGTGTGTCGGATGTGCTGAGCAGCGGCGGAGGCAACATCGAGAACTATCTGCTGGTGGGCAGTGATAGCCGAGCGCTTGGCGACCCCAACACTGGCGAAACCGGCGACGTCACCGGCAATCGCAGCGACACGATCATGGTGCTGCGCGTGGACTCCGACACGGGCACCGCCAGCATTCTGTCCATCCCTCGCGACCTGTGGGTTGACCGTGCCGGGCACGACAGCCAGGGCCGTATCAACTCGTCCTACAACGACGGGCCGGCGGCGCTGGTGCAGACCGTGCAGGGTGGCGAGCTGCGCATACCGATCCATCACTACGTGGAGATCGACTTCTCCGGATTCAAGACCTTGGTCGACTCGCTGGGCGGCGTGCAGGTGTGCTTCTGGTACCCGACTCGCGACTTCAATACCGGCCTCGATATTCCCGAGGGCGGTTGTTACCTACTGAATGGCACGCAGGGTCTGGCCTACGCTCGCAGCCGCCACTATGAGGAATACCGCGATGGCGAGTGGCACGAGGACCCCACCTCGGACCTTGGTCGTTCAACGCGGCAGCGGGCGTTCGTGAACGCAGTGCTGCAGACGGCGCTGGCGAAGGTGAAAGCCAACCCGTTCTCGGTCGGCGAACTGGTGACCTCGATGGGTTCCGCCATCCGAATTGACGACGAGCTGGACCCCATCGGAGCTGGAGCATCGTTGCGCACCGCTGTCGGGGATGGCCTGCTGACCTACTCGCTGCCGGTCGTCGGCGAGACCATTGACGGAAACGCCGTGCTCAAGCTGGGCGACGGCGCCGAAAGCGTGCTTGCGTACTTCCGCGGCGAAGGGCCCGCACCGGCGCCGACCGCGTAGGTCTGTCCGCCATACTGTTCGAATGTCGATCGTCAACGAAAGCGACGCAATCGCCGGCGTGTACACCGTGGAGCCCAGCCTCCATGGCGACCAGCGGGGATTGTTCATCGAGACCTACCGCCGCGAGTGGTTCCCCAATGGGCGCGAAATGGTGCAGGGCAACCGGTCGAACAAGCAGCAGAACGCGGTCGTGGGGTTGCACTATCACCTCCACCAAGCCGACTACTGGTACTGCCCCGTTGGCACCATCCGCGTGGTCCTGCACGACCTGCGTGAGGGCGGCCCCACCTATGGCGGCACGATGGCTTTCGACATTTCTGGCGAGAATCATCTCGGCGTGTACATCCCGCCCGGTGTAGCACACGGTTTCGCGGCACTCACCGACGTGGTGATGACCTACCTGGTCGACAACTACTACAACCCGGCCGACGAGCTGGGTGTGAAGTGGAACGACCCGGTGATCGGTGCCGACTGGGGCGTCACCGAGCCCATCATGTCCGTGCGTGACGAAGCCAACCCGCTTCGTGCCGACCTGCCTGAGGGTCGCCGTCCCTACTGGCAGATGAGGACCTGACATGAAGCTTTTCGTTACCGGCGCGGCCGGATTCATCGGTTCGAACTACGTCCGCTGGCTGCTGGCCAACAGCGACGACGAGGTCACCATCTTCGATGCGCTCACCTATGCGGGCAACATGGAGAGCATTCGCGACGTGCTCGATGACAAGCGCACCACGTTCGCGCACGGTGACATCTGCGACGAAGACGTGGTGGTGCACAGCATGGATGGCCACGACGCAGTGGTGCACTTCGCCGCCGAGAGCCACGTCGACCGCAGTATCAAGGACCCGTACGCGTTCGTGCGCACCAACTGCTTCGGCACCAATGTCATGTGCGATGTGGCGCGCCGTGTCGGCGTGCAGAAGTTCCTGCACATCAGTACCGACGAGGTCTATGGCACCATCGACGAAGGCTCGTTCAGCGAGACCGATGTGCTCACCCCTCGGTCGCCGTACAGCGCGGCGAAGGCGGGCAGCGACCTCATCGCACTCAGCTACTTCACCACTCACAACTTGCCGGTGGTCGTCACTCGCTGCAGCAACAACTACGGCCCGTTTCAGTTCCCGGAGAAGGTCATCCCGCTGTTCACCAGCAACTTGCTGGATGGTCGCAAGGTGCCGTTGTATGGCGACGGTGGCAATGTGCGCGACTGGATTCACGTGGAAGACCACAACCGTGCTGCGCACCTCGTGTTGCAACACGGTGTGTTGGGCGAGATCTACAACATCGGCGCACACGAGGAGTTCACCAACCGTGAGCTCACCTACAAGCTGCTGGAGCTGTGCGGCCGCGACGAAAGCTTCATCGAGCCGGTGGCCGATCGTCTTGGCCACGACCGTCGCTACTCGGTCAACATCGACAAGATCAGCGCGCTGGGCTGGAAGCTGGAGAACTCGTTCGAGCAGGGCTTAGCCGACACGGTGGCCTGGTACCGCGACAACCGCTGGTGGTGGGAACCGTTGAAGGCCAAGGCGGGTCTCTAGGTGCGAGTACTGATTACCGGTGCCGGGGGTCAACTGGGTATCGATCTGGTAGCCGCCTGCGCAGCTGCGGGCGACGAAGTGTTTGCCTTCGATCGCGCCGGGCTGGACGTGGGCTCGCGCAGCGACGTGCACGGTGCCATCACATCGCTGAGGCCCGAGGCGGTTATCAACTGCGCTGCATGGACCGCTGTCGATGCGTGTGAGAGCGACCCCGATCGTGCGCTGGCACTCAATGGTACGGCGGTGCGCTGGCTGGCCGAGGCCTCGCACCGCGCTGGTGCGCACCTCGTGCAAGTCAGCACTGATTACGTCTTCGATGGAACACTGGATCGGCCGTATCACGAGTGGGACGAGACGGACCCGCAGAGTGTCTATGGCCTGACCAAGCTGATTGGCGAGAACGAGGCGCTGGTACTTGGCCCCTCGGCAGCAGTCGTG
The DNA here is from genome assembly GCA_043786575.1 of Ilumatobacteraceae bacterium. Taxonomy (GTDB): domain Bacteria; phylum Actinomycetota; class Acidimicrobiia; order Acidimicrobiales; family Ilumatobacteraceae; genus UBA668. The sequence continues at coordinate 2,894 of JAYVVY010000052.1, read as the reverse complement.
CGCACCTCATGGGTGTGCGGCCGCAACGGCAGCAACATGGTCAAGACGGTCATGCGCTTGGCCGACGCACACCCGCAACTGTCGTTCGTCGACGACCAGATCGGCCACCCATCCTTCACGCACGATCTCGCTCCTGTAGTGAGGCGGCTCGCGCTCGATCGAGTGAGCGGTGTGGTGCACGCCACCAACCAGGGTTCGTGTTCGTGGTTCCAGTTCGCTGGCGAGGTGGTCGCCGCGATGGGCAAGGACCCGGCCATGGTGTACCCAATCGCCACCGCAGATCTGCAGCCCGCACGTCCGGCACCGCGGCCCGCCAACAGTGTGCTCGACAACGCGGTGCTGCGAATGGCCGGCTTCGCGCCGCTGCGCGACTTCCGAGAGCCCCTGCGTGAGACGGTGGCCGCGCTGATGAACAGCTCCGCCAACTAGCCGGAGACAGCAATCAAGCTGGCGCCAGCGAGTACACCTGCGAGAACGGTGGGCCACGACGGACGACGACCACTTTCCCAGACCACTCACACGGTGTAGATTGTTTGGGTCCAAAGTATTTTCGGAATCGGTGAGGGGTTCATCCATGGGTGAGATCGTCGGCTCGGCACTTGTTGCACATGTGCCGCCACTGGTACTGCCCGAAGACGTTCGCCTGGAGCTGAACCACGGCAGGGATTTCTCCATCGTCGACGGCTTGCACCGTATGCGTCGCGAGTGCATCGACCCGTTGGACGCAGACACCCTGATCGTGCTGGACACTCACTGGTACACCACATTCGAGTGGGTCGTGTCGGCCCACGACCGTCGCACCGGGAAGTTCACCAGCGAAGAGCTGCCGCGCGGCAACCCACAGATGCCGTACGACTTCCTGGGTGACCCGGAGCTGGCCTTTCTAGTGGCGGAAGTTGCGGCCGAACGCGCCGACACCTGGGTGCACGCGAGCAACGATCCGTACCTACCGATTCACTATGCGACGGTGTACCTCACGCCATTCCTGCAAGCCGGCGAGAGGTGGATGACGGTCAGCACCTGCCAGACGGCGGAGCTGAATGACATGATCATCTTCGGCGAAGTGTTGGGCGAAGCCATCCGCCGCTCGGACCGCCGTGTGGTGATCCTGGCCAGCGGCGCGCTGTCACACAAGTTCTGGCCGCTCAGCCAACTTCGCCATCACGAGGGCGCCGACCCCAACGATCTGTTCAGCCCCGAACACCGAGCCGCCGACGAGCAGGTCATCAAGTGGCTGGAGGCCGGCGACCATGCCTCGGTGCTGGCGAATTACGACGAGTTCCGCAAGTTCACGCCGGAAGGCCGCTTCGCCCACTACGTCATCATGGCTGCCGCGTCGGGCGGCGCTGCGTGGGAATCGCCTGGCGTGCCCTACAGCGACTATGAAAACGCTGCAGGAACCGGGCAGATCCACATGTGGTTCCCGGCGAACTCACCCGACACCATCTGACGTACAGGAGCATCTCATGCGTTTAGCCAACTATGCAGGCCGCGCGACCATCGTGCTCGACGGTCACGCAATCGACGTCGAACAAGCCAGCGGCGAGCAGTTCGGCAGCGACCCGATGCTGATGTCTGACCTCACCAATCACGACGCTCTGCGAGCCATTGCTGCCGCCGTCACCCCCATCGAGTGGCCGCTACTGGACGAGGGATTGCTCGGTGCGCCGGTGCCCCGTCCGCCGAAGGGGTACGGCGTCGGCCTGAACTACAAGCAGCACGCGATCGAAAGCGGTCGCGACATGCCAACCGAGCCGCACCTGTTCGGCAAGTCGGAGAACTGCGTGGCCGGCCCCTTTGACGAGGTCGTCATTCCTGTCGGCCTCACCGAGATCGATTACGAGGCCGAGCTCGTCATCGTGTTCGGCCGCACCTGCAAGTCGGCCACGCGCGACGACGCATGGAGCTACTTGGCCGGGGTGACCTGCGGGCAAGACATCAGCGATCGCGCCGAGCAGTTCCGACCGCCGCTGAAGCAGTTCACTATTGCGAAGTCGTACGACACGTTCGGCCCTGTCGGCCCGTACCTGGTCACCGCCGACGAGCTCCCCAACCCCGATGCACTGGCGCTGACGGGAACGGTCAGCGGTGAGGTAATGCAAGAAGCCAACACCGACGACCTGATCTTCGACGTTCCCGCGCTGGTGGTATGGCTGAGCCGGTACATCACCTTCCAACCCGGCGATCTCGTGTGGACGGGCACGCCCGGCGGCGTGGGCGAGGCCCGCGGGCGATTCCTGCGTGACGGCGATGTGATCGAGACCCGCATCGAAGGCATCGGCACGATGCGCAACCCGGTCGTCGAGCGCTAGGCGCCGCTGCGATGAAGATTGTTCACGAGGGTGACAAGAGCGTGAGCTACGGCGGACGGTTCACCGGCACCGTCGAGTTGGAGATGTTGCATGCCACCCCGACCGACGAAGAGCCCGATACCGCGCTCGTGCATTTCAAGGATGGGGCCGTCACGTTCTGGCACCTGCACCCTGGTGGGCAGCAGCTGTACGTAGTGGTCGGTGAGGCGCGGGTGGGCACCGTGGCCGACGGCGAAGTTCGCCTGCCGCAAGGCTCGCTGGTGGTGTGCCCGCCCAACGAGCGCCACTGGCACGGCGCGGCACCCGGCAACGATTCCACCTTGCTGGCGGTCACCTGGGGCACGACCCAGTGGGAGACCGAGGCGCCCGAGTGACTCTGTACGACGTGGCCATCGTCGGGCTGGGTCCGACTGGTGCCACGCTGGCCAACCTGTGTGGGCTGCACGGCCTGCGCACCGTCGTGTACGAACGATCGACCGCGCCGTACTCCCAACCGCGAGCCTGCCACCTCGACGCGGAGATCGCCCGGGTCTTTCAGCAGTGTGGAATGGAGGCCGAGCTTCGTGAGGTGCTGACGGTCTC
>JAYVVY010000051.1:0-8435 GCA_043786575.1 Ilumatobacteraceae bacterium | reverse complement strand
GAAGGGGAACACCTCGTTGGACAGATCGGCGGTGGTGACGGACTGCAAGATCGCGCGTGAACGAGGCCCCATGAGCGTGAGTACCGAGTAGCTGGAGGTGATGTCGAACAGTTGCGCGTTGAGGCTGTCGGGAATGCAGCGCTGGATCCAGTCGAAGTCGTGCGTCGCGAAGCCGGTGCCGGTGACGATGTAGAACTCGTCGTCGCCCACGCGAGCAACCGTCAGGTCGGCCTCGATGCCGCCGCGGTCGTTCAACATCTGTGTGTACGTCAGCGAGCCGACGGGGCGACGCACGTTGTTGGCGCAGATCCAGTCGAGCGCTGTCAGCGCGTCGGGCCCCTTCAGTGCGAACTTTGCGAACGACGTCTGGTCGATGAGGACGGCGGCCTCGCGGCAGGCGTGGTGCTCGCGACCGACCGCTGCAAACCAGTTTTGCCGCCCGTATGTGTATTCGTCACGAGGAGATTCGCCAGCGGGCTCAGAGGCGAACCAATTCGGGCGTTCCCAGCCCAGCTTCTCGCCGAACGAGGCCCCCTGCGCGAGCAAACGGTCGTACAAAGGTGATGTACGAGCAGGCCGCCCACTCTGGTGCTCCTCGAATGGCCACGCCATTGTGTAGTGCTTGCTGTACGCCTCCAGCGTGCGGGTGCGCACCCAATCCGTGTCGGCGTGTGGGCGGCCGAAGCGACGTACATCCACCACCCACAGGTCGTACGGAGGGGCGCCGTCGTGCACCCACTCGGCGAGGGCTTGGCCTGCACCGCCACCGGCCGCAATGCCGAACGCGTTGAACCCGGCGCCGACGAAGAAGTTGCGCAGCTCCGGCGCCTCGCCAAGGATGAAGTTGCCATCCGGCGTGAAGCTTTCCGGGCCGTTGATAAGGGTGCGAATGCCGGTGTCCGCGAGCTGCGGCACGCGGCCGACCGCAAGCTCCATGATTGGAGCGAAGTGATCGAAATCGCTGTCGAGCAGCTGAAACTCGAACGGGCGGGGAATGCCGTTGACTGCCCACGGGATCGGGTTCGGCTCGTAGCCGCCCATGACGAGGCCGCCGACTTCCTCCTTGTAGTACGTCAGCCGGTCCGGGTCGCGCAGCGTCGGGAGGTCGCGGGGCACCTCCGGGTTGAACTGCTCGGTGATGACGTACTGGTGCTCCACCGACACCAGCGGCACACTGACGCCCACAGTTGCTGACAGTGCCCGCGTCCACTGCCCGCCGCAGACCACTACCTTCTCACATTCGATGCGACCCTGATCGGTGATGACAGCTTTGATGACGCCGGCCTCGACCTCGATGCGCAGCACCTCGGTGTCTTCACATATGGTCGCGCCGTGCATGCGTGCACCACGGGCTAGGGCCATCGTGATGTCACTGGGGTTGGCCTGGCCGTCGGTGGGAAGGAAGGCGGCGCCGACCACATCGTCAACCTCCATCAGCGGCCATAGCGCCTGCGCCTCCTTCGGCGTCAACAGGTGCATTTCCAGACCGAAGCTCTTCGCTGTTGTGGCCTGGCGCTTGACTTCCGTCCAGCGCTCCTGGTTGCACGCCAGGCGCAGCCCGCCGTTCATCTTCCAGCCCGTGGCCTGGCCGGTCTCGGCCTCCAGCGTCTTGTACAGCTCCACCGAGTTGCCCAGCAGTTGCGTGATGTTTGCGCTGGTTCGCAACTGACCCACCAAGCCGGCTGCGTGGAAGGTGCTGCCGGAGGTGAGCTTGTGCTTCTCCAACAGCACGGTGTCGGTCCACCCAAGCTTGGCCAGGTGGTAGGCAGTGGAACAGCCGACGATGCCGCCGCCGATGACGACGGTGCGAGCGGAACTTGGGAGAGCAGTCACGTCAGGCATCATCGCGCGGGTGATGCGCATGATCGCGACCCGCCGTTCACGGAGCCGTCGTTCAGGCTTCGTGGGCCGCGGTCTATGCTCCACGCACGTTGGGGAAGTTGCACACGGGGGAGCATGGCAGTGGGGGATCCGATGATTTCGGTGAGGGACCTGTGGAAGGTCTATGGTCCGCGGGCCGAGCGCATCGTGGGTGCCCCCGAAGCAGATCTGCCGCGTGGCGAGCTGCAGGAGAAGCATGGCAACGTGGTGGCAATGCGCGAGGTCAACCTCGATGTCGCGCCGGGCGAAGTGTTCGTGGTGATGGGTCTTTCCGGGAGTGGAAAGAGCACGCTGATTCGGTGCCTGACCCGCCTCATCGAGCCCACTGCCGGCCAGGTGATCATCGACGGCGAAGACGTCACCGCGGCGAGCGATGATGCGCTGCTGGAGATTCGTCGCCACAAGGTATCGATGGTGTTCCAACACTTCGGTCTACTGCCGCACCGCACCCTGCTGGATAATGTTGCGTTCGGCCTCGAGCTGCGCGGCACCAGCAAGGCGCAGCGCCGGGAGACCGCGGCCCGTACCCTTGAGCTGGTCGGCCTGCCGAACATGGAGACCTACAAGCCTCATCAGTTGAGCGGCGGCCAGCAGCAGCGCGTCGGCCTCGCCCGTGCGCTCGCAACCGACCCGGACATCATGCTGTTCGACGAGCCGTTCTCCGCACTCGACCCTTTGATCCGACGTGAGATGCAGGATGAGATCGTTCGCCTGCGTCGCGAACTGCGCAAGACGATGGTTTTCATCACCCACGACCTGTCCGAGGCACTTCGCCTCGGTGACCGGATTGCCATCATGCGCAACGGACGCTTCGTGCAGGTGGGCACGCCGACGGAGGTGGTGCTCGAGCCGGCCGACGAGTACGTCGCCAACTTTGTGCGCGACGTACCGCGGAGCCATGTGGTGCCCGTCGACGCGGTGATGTCCGCGCCGTCGGAAGGGCCATTCGCAGGCGACGTGCAGAGTGGGTCAAAGGTTCGCGAGGCGGTCAACTTGGTGGCGCGCAGCGAGCTTCCCGTTCGCGTTGTCCAGGAGGGTCGCAATGTCGGCACCCTTGACCGTGTCGGCGTGCTGTCGGTCATGGCTACCGAGGACATCTGATGGCCGTCTCGGTGGAGACACTTCCCACCCGCGAGTCCGACGATGCTGTTCGGGCGCGCCAACAACGACGCCTGGTTGGGCTTGGCATTTTTGCCGTGCTCACAGTCGTCGCGTTCGTGGCGGCGCACGATGTCCCCGACTGGATGGATTCGGGTCTACAGAAGTGGGCGCAGGATCGCTACAAGTGGTCTGTGTTGAATCGCCAGTCGGCGGCGATCTTTCAGTACTTCTTCAACCCGATCGCCGATGTGCTGGATTGGTCGGTGCACCACGTCGAGTCGTTGTTGCTCGCACTGCGGTGGCCGGGGGTGGTGGCAATCACTGGCGCGATCGGCTGGCGCACTGGTGGCCCTCGTGCTGCAGCGTTCGGTGCTGCGGCCATGTTCGGCGTCGGTGTCATCTCCGACTGGGACCTGGCGATGCGAACACTTGCGATCATGTCGGTGGCGGTTGTCATCGCGCTGCTGTTGGGCGTACCGCTGGGCGTGGTCACCGCCCGCTCCGACAAGGCGGAGCGGATTGTGCGGATACTGCTGGACACGGCTCAGGTGATGCCCATCTTCGTGTACTTCAGCCCGGTGCAAATCATGTTCGGCATCAAGTTCCCGCCCGCCGTCGTTGTCACGGTCATCTACGCATTACCGCCGGCGGTCCGGCTGACCAACCTTGGGCTTCGCCAGGTTCCAGTGGTGACCACCGAGGTGGGGCAATCGTTCGGTGCGACCAGCCTGCAGCAGTTGTTCAAGGTGCAGCTGCCAATGGCGAGACGCACAATCCTGCTCGGACTGAACCAGGTGATCATGATGGCGTTCGGCGTCGTCGTGTTGGCCTCGTTGCTCGGTACCGGCGACCTCGGGCAGGTCGTGTTGTCCGCGCTGCAGAAGCAGGAGGTCGGGCTCGCCTTCGCAGCCGGCCTCGGGATCGTCTTGCTGGCCGTAGCGCTCGATCGCGTCAGCACCGGCGAGCGTCAGGCGGGGCACTCGCGCCTGGCGAGCAAAGTCCCCAGCGTGTCGCCCGCCGTGCGGACCGCATTGCTCGTGGGTCTGCCTGCGATGGCGGTGCTGATTGGTCGACTCGTCGACGCCACCGGGTTCCCCGCGTCGTTGACCGTCGACATCGCGCCGACCATCGATGGTTGGGTGGACTGGGTGCAGGACAACCTGCGCAAGGGCGTGCCGATCATCGGTGGCACGCAATCGATCAACGACTTCCTGGTCACCAAGGTGCTCGACCCGGTGCGAGATCTGTTGCAGGCGATGCCGTGGTTGTTGGTGGTGGTCGGCGCCGGTTTCCTCGGTTGGCTCAGCAAGGGCTGGAAGCTGGCCGGTGCAATGTCGCTGTGCCTGTTCCTGGTGGCCACCATGGGCTACGACAACAAGACGCTGCTGTGGGATCACGCAATGGACACGCTCAGCCAGGTGTTGGTGGCCATTGTCATCAGTGTTGTCATTGCGCTGCCGCTGGGTATGTGGGCCGGGCGCTCGGACCGAGCCGAGCGTGCGCTACGCCCGTTCCTCGACGTCGCCCAGGTGCTGCCACAGTTCGTGTACCTCATCCCCGTGGTCTTCCTCTTCCAGATCGGGCGCGGTGCCGGCGTCATCGCCTGTGTGATCTACGCCGTGCCGCCGTGCATTCGTCTCACGTCACTGGGTATGCGGGAAGTGCCCTTCGCGCCCCGCGAGGCGGCTATCTCGTTCGGCGCGACCGGGCGTCAGGAGATGCGCAACGTGCAGTTGCCGCTCGCCCGCAAGGCCATTCTGTTGGGCATCAACCAAACGATGATGATGGTGCTCGCGACGGTGATCATCGCTTCGCTGATTGGTGCTGGGGGACTCGGTCTGCTCGCCTATCGGGCAGCGGTGAAACCGCAGATCGACTTTGGCCTCGGAACGGCGGGCGGCTTGAGTATTGTGCTGCTAGCAATCATGCTCGACCGCCTCACACAAGCGTGGGGCACACGTACAGATTCTGAAGTCTCAACAAAGGGGAGCTCATGACATCCATTCGCAAGAGAGGACGCCTTGCAATTGCAGGTGTTCTGATCGCAGCCGCCCTGGCCGCGTGTGGCGACGACAGCAAATCCTCCAATGACGGTGGGGGCGGCGGCACGACTTCCGGCGCGGCCATCACCCTGGCCGTCAATCCCTGGACTGGTTCCGCCGTCAACGCCTACGTCGCCCAGGCCGTCATCGAGGCCAATCTCGGTTCACCCGTCGAGATCATCAACATCGATGAGAACGCCAGCTGGATCGGTCTCGACGACGGCACCATCGATGCCACGCTCGAGATATGGCCGTCGGGTCACGCCGCGGACTACGAGACGTACATCACCGGCAAGAAGACCGTGGTGGACCTTGGCAAGCTTGGCCCACAAGCGAAGATCGGTTGGTACGTGCCCAAGTTCGTCATCGATGCGCACCCCGAACTGGCCACGTGGGAAGGCTTCAAGGACCCCGAGTTGGCGAAGTTGTTCGCCACGGCCGAGTCGGGCGACCTCGGTCAGTTCACCATGGGCGACCCCAGCTACGTGACCTACGACGAGCAGATCATCCAAAACCTTGGTCTGCCGCTGAAGTACGTGGTCGCCGGCTCTGAGGCAGCGTTGCTGACCGCTATCGATCAGTCGATTGCGGACCAGAAGCCGCTGCTGATGCAGTTCTGGAAGCCGCACTGGAAGTCCGCAACTGTCGACCTGGTCGAGGTTGCGTTGCCGGCCATCACGCCCGAGTGCGAGGCATCCTTGGCTGCGGCCGACGGCAAGTACGCGTGTGACTACCCGGTTGACGAGCTGTACAAGGCCGCCAACGCCGGCCTGGCAGCCAAGAACCCGGCGGTGTTCAAGATGCTGTCCGCAATGCAGCTCACCACCGAGCAGCAGAGCGAGATCGGCAGCTTCATCGACGGCGACGGCATGACGCCTGCCGACGCCGCCAAGAAGTGGGTCGACGCCAACCCGGACGTGTGGAAGGCCTGGCTCGCCTGAGCTGAGCGTTTGCAGTCATTGCACTGAGCCTGGCGGCGACGGTGAGCCTCTTGTAGGTTCGCCGTCGCCGCAATGTCGCGTTAACGACCGCGTCGCACGAGTCGACGTCAGCAAAAGGAGCATCTGGTGAGCGTTCAATCAACGTCGGTGGGGTACGTCGGCCTGGGGAATCTGGGGGCGCACTTGGCGTCCAGCCTGGTGCGTGCCGGGCATACCGTCACGGTCACCGACCTGCACCAGGAATCGGCAGCCGGCCTGGTCGCCGCAGGAGCGACGTGGGCTGACTCGGCGAAGGCCGTAGCCGCCGTGAGCGATGTCGTGTTCACGTGCTTGCCGTCCCCGGCAGCAGTGAACGCTGTCATGACCGGGGCCGACGGCGTGCTGGCCGGCGCGAAGGCCGGCACTACGTGGATCGACAACAGCACGAACGACCGCGACGAGACGTTGCGGTTGGCCGCGCTCGCCGCTGCGCTTGGGGTACGCGTGCTGGAAGCCCCCGTCACCGGCGGTGTGCACAAGGCTGCGGCTGGCGACATCACGGTGCTCGTCGGGGGTGACGAAGCCCTGTTTGAGGAGCACCGCCATCTACTGGCCGCTGTCGGTAGCCCGGTGCTCTACATGGGCCCGCTGGGAAGCGCAGCCGTCATCAAGGTGATCACGAACATGCTCGCGTTCATCAACCTGGTGTCTGTGGGCGAGGCCCTCATGCTGGCCAAGCGCGGCGGACTGGACCTGGCCAAGTCGTTCGAGGCCATCCTCAACAGCAGCGGCAACAGCTTCGTGCACGAGACCGAAGGTCAGGTGATTCTCAACGGCAGTTACAACATCGGCTTCACGATGGACCTCGCCTGCAAGGACCTCGGCTTCGCCACCCAGTTCGGCCGTGAGTTCGGGGTGCCACTGGACCTCGCCGGTCAGACCGAGCAGACGTTCATCCGCGCACGCAGCCAGTACGGCGGCAACGCCTGGAGCAGCCAGGTGGTGAAACTGTTGGAAGATGCGCTGGGCACGGACCTGCGTGCACCCGGCTTCCCGGAGGTGCTGCAGTGAGCCAGGCTGAACTCGGAACCCGCCGTCACCTCGCCGCTGCCTTCCGCTGGGCCGCTCGTCTCGACCTGCACGAGGCGGCAGCCAACCACTTCAGCGCCGCCGTCTCCGACGACGGCAGCAAGTTCCTGCTGAACCCGCGCAGCATGCACTTCTCGCGGATCACGGCCAGTGAACTGTTGTTGCTGGATGCCAACGCCGCCGGTGAGCCGGGAACACAGCCCAGCTCCGACCCGACCGCATGGTTCCTACACGCACACCTGCACCAACGGGTGCCCCGAGCGCGGGTCGTGCTGCACACGCACATGGCCTACGCGACCGCCCTTACCTGCCTGCGCGACTTCGAGTTCCTGCCGCTCGATCAGAACGCCTGCCGCTTCTACGGCCGCATCGCGTATGACCGCGACTATGCCGGGATGGCGCTCGACGACCACGAGGGTGCACGCGTGGCCGGCCTACTGGGCGATGACAAGAGCGTGCTGTTCTTGGGCAACCACGGCGTGATGGTGGTCGGCGAGACCGTGGCCGAAGCCTTCGACGAGCTGTACTACCTGGAAAAGGCAGCCAAGTTGCAGGTGCTCGCATTGTCCACCGGGCGGCCGCTGGCGCTGATCTCGCACGAGACGGCTACGCACACGAGCAAGCAGTGGCTGGAGTACCCGCAGGCTGCGGAACTGCACTTCCGCGAGCTGTTGGCGATCCTCGACGAAGAAGGTTCGGACTACGCCGACTGAGTCCGGCCGTTCTCCGAGAGCGCTCAGGTCGGCGGCCGCATCCGCTCTCGGGGCAGCCGGATCGGCAGTTCCGCGCGGATCAGGTCGTCGAGCTCTTCGGGGATGTGGCGTGGGAAGTAGGTCGCCAGTACGTCCTGCACCTTTGCGATCGCGCTGTCGATGATCTTCGGCCGACCGACCTCGTTCCACTCCTTGGGACTGAGGCGGTTTCCGATGGCCGGGTAGATGTACTCGGTCTGCATCAGGTCGAGGGTCTGCTTCGCACCCAGGTAATGGCCAGGGCCACCGATCACTGCCGCGCGGATGACGTCGAGCGACAGCGTGTCCTCGCTGACTTCGATGCCCTTGATCGTGCGCTGAGCGGCACCGATGATGTCGTTGTCGAGCACCACCCCTTCCAGCGAGAAGCCGAGCAGGCTGCCGTGCATGCCAGCCGACTCGTAGATCAGGTTGGCGCCGGCGTTGCCGACGAGGGCGTGGTTGTAGCCCTTCTCGGCGCCAGCCTGAGCGTCGGGCATCTTCGCGTCGCTGATGCCACTGGAGGTGCCGCCGGTGAGGTCGTAGAAGTGGGCCATCTGCGCACACGCCGAGGAGAGCAATGCCTGCTCCGGACTGCCACCGGACATCGCGCCGCTGCGTAGGTCGCTGACGAACGGCCAGAGGCCGAAGATGGCCGGGTGGCCCGGTTT
>JAYVVY010000050.1:0-5076 GCA_043786575.1 Ilumatobacteraceae bacterium | reverse complement strand
AGGACCCCTCACCATGAAAATTCGTAACAAGTCAGTCGTCGTGTTGCTCGGTATCGCAGTCGCAGGCATCGTCGGTGCGTCCGCCGCCAGCCTCGGCCTCACCACCCAGTCGCTCGGCGCAGATGCAAAGGTAGTTGCCGCGTGCGACAGCGCCATCGACGCCAGCTACATCAGTACTTACAACGTCGTCGCCCAGGAGTATCTGGTGACTGGCGTGAAGTTGTCGAACGTCGCCCCAGCCTGCGACCTGCTGAGCTACGCCGTCACGCTTGACAACGGCTCGGCAACCGGCGTCGAGAAGACAGGCACCGTGGGTCTCCTTGGCGGGACGACGTTCACCGCGTCGTTCACCGGTGTGAGCGCCAAGCTGATCAAGAACGTCGCCGTCGTCATCAGCGGCTGATCTCTGTTCAGGAGCAACAGCGAGTACTCGAGAACCGAGGCCGGCCCATGCGTCGCCGCACCCGAACCCACATCCTTGGCGCAGCTGTCGCCATCGTTGTCGCGGGCGGGTTGACGGCGGCGTCTGCGGCCAGCCTCGGCCTCTCGACGACCACGCTGACGGGCTTTTATGACCGCGCTGTCGTGGCGGCACCCCCGATCATCACCTGCGACAACTTCGCCAAACCGTCGATCAAGGGCAACCTGATCGACACCCGCCCCGTGCAACTGCCCGCCCAATGCGGCACCGAAGTCTGGGTGGCCAACTCCGGAACCTGGAAGCTGACAGCCGGCAGGGCCAACGCCAGCGGTGCCAATGCCACTATCACGCTCAACGCGGGCCGGACCGACGTGAGTGCGGAGGGCACCTTTTCGAACGCCGACAGTGCGGGTCGAGTCGGCGGGATCGCCATTGCGCACAGCGGCGGTACCACCCCGAGCTACCTGGCCGCAGTTCTGGCCGGGCCGAACGGTGTGCAACTGCGGCTGTCCGACGGAACGACAGTCACCACCATCGCTACCGGCACCGCCACCTATGGCGCCACGACCCGCCTTCGGGTGACCCTCTTGGCCGGTGCCGTGACAGTCTCGCTCGCTGGCAATGTCGTGCTCAGCTACACGCTCACCGCCGCGCAGCTGGCCATCATTGCCGGCAACACCCGCGTCGGGCTCTACGACGACCAAGGGTCCGTGCGGTTCGACGATGTGCTGGTCACCAACGCGTGGGCGCCATGAGTGTCGTCAACCCTTCGCAGCTTCGCGGCAACTTCGCCCGAAGCCGGACTGCGGCGGCCATCGTCGATCGTCGTCTCGGTGAGCTCGACGAACATGTTCGCCGGCGAACGATGCCGCCACTGTGGCGGCGCGGATTGTCCGCGCTGTTCACGGCGCTGGTCATCGCCGGCGTCGTCTTTCTATGGCCGGCGCGCCTGGGTGGCAGCACCAACATCGTGGTCGTGCGGGGCACCTCGATGGTGCCCGTGTACGACCTCAACGACGTCGTTGTCGCCCGCGGCGCCGACAGTTACAACGTCGGTGACATCGTCGTGTATAGCGTCCCTCAGGGCGTGGGCAAGGGCATGCTGGTGATCCATCGGCTTGTCGGTAAACGCGCCGACGGCACATGGATCACACAGGGCGACAACCGCGACACCTCCGACCAGTTCCTGCTGCACGATGGCGACCTGAAGGGCAAGCCGCTACTTCGACTGCCGAAAGCGGGTCGGCTGTTGGGCGTGCTCAGCAACGTATACGTGATCTCCGTCGCATTCGGACTCCTGGTCATTGTGCTGCTCTGGCCGAAGCGCCTTCAGCCCGCAGACGCGGTCGTCGACGAGGAGTCCCCGGTGCCACCGTTGGCCGAGGTGGAGCCGGCGGAGCTGGCAGTGCAGCCCAGCCGCATCTCCGCAGCTGTCGCCGAGCTGATTGCCGCTGAACAGGCCAGCTACGCCCGAATCGTTGCCGAATTGGATGCTGACGATGTTGCCGCCGAAGCCGAAGCCTGGCTGGCGGAGGAGCTGGCACGCCTGGGCGTGTCGATCTGACAACAGTGGCGTGGCCGCCAGCTTTCAGTGAACCTTGCGGTCCATGGCCGCCCAGTAGGGCTCGCGGAGCTTGAACTTCTGCAGCTTGCCGGTGGCCGTGCGGGCCAGCGAGTCGCGGAACTCGATCACCTTTGGGCACTTGTAGTGGGCCAGTTTGGTGCGTGTGTGGGCGATGAGGTCGGCCTCGCTGATGGTGGAACCCGGAGTGGTGACCACCAACGCCAGCACCATCTCACCCCACTTCTCGTCGGGCACTCCGATGACGGCGACCTCGGCCACCTCCGGGTGGCTGAAGATGGCGTCCTCCACCTCGATGCTGCTGACGTTTTCGCCGCCGGTGATGATCACGTCCTTTTTACGGTCGCTGATCGTCACGTACCAGTCGTCGTCGATGATGCCGCCGTCGCCGGTGTGAAACCAATCGGGGCCGTCGGGCGCGTCCGCGGCCGCGTGGATTGCATCGGCCGTCGCTTCCGGCTGCGCCCAGTAGCCACCCATAATATGGTTGCCGCGAGCGAGGATCTCGCCGTCGGGGGAGATGCGAACCTCGACGCCGATAGCGGGCGCCCCCGCACGGCTGAGCTTGGTGGCCCGCTCGGTGGGGGAGAGCTGGTCGAACTCGGCGCGGCCGCGGTTCATCGTCAGCAGCGGCGTGGTCTCGGTGAGGCCGTAGATCTGGATGAACTCCCAACCGAGCTCGGTCTCGATTCGCTCGATTGTCTTGGTGGGCGGGGGCGCGCCGGCGCACACGATGCGCACCTGGCCGCTGCCGGGGATGGGGCCCTCCCAGTGCGACGCCGCGTCGAGGATCGCGTTGGCCACGGCTGGCGCGGCGCACATCACGGTGACGCCGTGCTGCTCCACCCGACGCAGGATCTCGGTGCCGTCGATCTTGCGGATGATGATGTGCTTCGCACCCATGCCGGTGACCGCGTACAGCATGCCCCACCCGTTGCAGTGGAACTGGGGCAGGGTGTGCAGGTAGACGTCGCGGTCGTTGATGCCAAGCTGCCAGCCGAACGTGGTGGCGTTCAACCAGATGTTGCGATGCGTCAGCTGCACACCCTTCGGGCGGGCGGTGGTGCCGCTGGTGTAGTTGATGGTGGCTGTTGCGTCCTCGTCGTAGACCCACGGTTGCGGCGGCGCATGATCCGCCGGCGCGTCGGTGGCGCTGCCGATGACGAACTTGAATTCGCACTCCACCTCCGCCAGTCCTTCTTCCAGCTCAGGATCGATCATCAAGACTCGGGCGCCGCTGTGCTGAATGATGTACTTGACCTCCTCGGCAACGAGACGGAAGTTGATGGGCACCAGCACGCGGCCCGAACCGCTGACCCCGAACAGCGCTGTCAGCAGGCGTGCCGAGTTTTGGCTGACGATTGCCACCCGTTCACCAACGGCGATGCCGAGTGCGTCGAGTGCGGCAGCCTGTGCGCGGGCCTTTGCTGCCATCTCCGCGTAGGTGAACGAACCCCACGACTCGGCTGGCTGGTCGGGCTCGTCGACAACGGCGAGGCGGTGGGGGTAGACCTCTTCGGCGCGGCGGAGGAAATCGTTGACGGTGAGTGCGACCTTCATGCGCCAATCATTGCCGACGCGGGCACGGTCAGGTGTTGCCGGATGTGGCCAGCCGCGGCAACGGCAGGTCGAACGCACCAAATCGATCCTGCACGTCGGCCGGTTCCCACAGCACCGCCCCGTCCAGCTCCACCCATGCGTGGGCCTCGAACGCGCCGCCGCGGGTTGCGGGTACGCCCACCCGGAGCACCGCGTCGACACCCTGTCGGCGCAGCAGGAACCACGACACCATCGACCGCGTCAGGCATTTCGGCCCCCTCAGCGTGCGCCCGGCGACCAGCGCCACAGCCTCCACCAATGCGTCGGCTTCGGACCGTCCCGCCGGGCGGGCGTTGCCGTCGGACCAATTCGCCAAGCGAGCAGTCGTCGCCGTGAAGCCCGGCTTCCACAGAGCAACACGGGTGGCGGGCACCAGAAGCACAGCAACCACGACGACCCGCCGCTGTGCCCACGTCAGCGAGCACAGCCGCCGCCACCAGCGACGAGGTGCGAACGCCGTCATGTCTGTTGACCTGCTACCTGAACGCGAACGCAGCGGTGTGAACGCTGCCGTCGGCCAGCGTGAGTCGTAGTTGTCGGCACCCGGTGGCGGTCTTGGCCGTCTTCCAGATGAACTGCCACACGCCATTGCCCAGGTATTGCAGGCCAGTGTTCGTGGCAGTTGTGGTCTCGATGGCATCTTCGACCAGTCCCGTATTGCAGGTGCTGACCAAAGATGTGAGGCTCGTGAAGCTGGCCGGGTCGCTGACCGGGTTGCCTGCGGCATCTGTGATGCGCCATTTCACCGGCACCGCTGATCCTGCTTTGACGGTGTTGAGTGCGCCGGCAGTGATCGGCTCGCGAAAGCCCCCGAACTGGTAGATGTTCCTCACAATCACAAGGCCGCCAGGGTCCACTATGGTGCCATTGACAACCCCGTCGTCGTCGCCGATTCCCCCGTCGGTCAGCGTGATTTCTACTCGGTCACTGAAGATCTTCACTCGGCTCTGGGGTAGCAGGCTCCACTGGCCGTTGCGATACTTGGCGTAGCCGGTAACCCCGACGGTCGAGGCCGTGAAGATCTTGAACGTCACGTCGGCAGTGGTGACGTGTTCGAGCTTGAAGTCGGTGAGGCCCTCGGGGAGCGTGTAGCCAGCCGGCGGGTTGTAACTGGTCGGGTTGACCGTTTGGACGTTGGTCAACAGGGTGCTGGCAGGTGCGGCGAGGGTGACGTAGTTGCCCGAGGTGGCGGGATACGAAGTGACGTTGGCCTGCTCGTAATCCTTGAGACCGTCGCCGTTGCCGTCCCCCTGGTTGGGAGCGAGGGCCTCCACAGCATCAGCCACACTGTCGCCGTCATTCGTAGACGTCGGCGACCCGTTCAACCACACATAAGGACTCGTCAGTAGCAAGGTGACGCCGTTGCCGTTCCCGTTGGTGGTGTCGATGGTGCGGTAGAGGTTGAGGCCGTTGGCGAGTTGGACGTAGAGGTAGATGGTTGTGTTGAGTTGTGCGGGGATGTAGGTGAGTGTGG
>JAYVVY010000049.1:0-3196 GCA_043786575.1 Ilumatobacteraceae bacterium | reverse complement strand
GTCAGACGCTCGCCCATGAACGCGACCGCGATCGGTAGCGCCAGCACGGGGCTGAGCGCACCGATGATCAGCGCGACAGCGATGGTGGTGTACTGCAGCGTGATGAAGAACACACACAGGTTCAGCCCGAACAGCACGCCGGCGATGCTGCTGGCACGCAGGTCCTTCCACGATGGCCAGCGGCGAGTGATGGCCGCAATCATGGCCAGCACCGCCATCGCGATCCACAGCCGCCAGAACGACAGCACGATTCCGGACGCCCCGGTGGACTTGCCCAGCACGCCCCCGAACGACCAGAACAATGAAGCCGAGAGCACCGCGATAACGCCAGCACTGCGCGTGTTCGGCGACCCCTCGGCGCGGGTCTCGGCTTCGGTCAACGCCACTTGCCTCACCATAGCCACGACGGCCCGCGGCCCCGTGAGCGAAGCTGGCCACTAACGTCGACGCCGTGGCCAACCGAACCCGCAGGGTTTTCGTCGTCGCAACAGCCCTGCTGTTGTCGGCCTGCCAGCCAGATCGCGTCATCAGCGGTTGGCTGGCGCAGCCGACTCTTCAGGCCACTATTGCTCGCCCAGATGCGCTGACTGCGCCAGCCAATTTCATCAGTGGTTGGGTGCCGTATTGGGGAACTGACCTCAGTCGAGCAGCGATCATCAACCGCCCCAGCTCCATCGGCGACGTCACGCCACTGTTCTACGGCACCAACAACGACGGCACCCTCAAGCTGCTGGGCTCGCAGACGCAGCTCAATGAGACCGTCCGGGTTACCCGCGCCGCAGGCTTGACGCTCTTCGCCGGCATCTTCGACAGCACCGGTGGCGGCGTGATGAGCGGCCTGCTCGCCGACCCGGCCACTCGCACCTTTCATGTGCAGCAGATTGTCAACCTTGCCGTGAGTAAAGGCTACGACGGCATCGACCTTGACTATGAAGTGTTCGCCTTCGACCATCCCGGCGAAGCGTGGACGTCGATTACCCCCAAGTGGGTGGCGTTCGTCAACGAGTTGAGCGTTGCGCTGCGCGCAAGCGGCAAACTGCTCAGCGTCACCGTGCCGCCTGTGTGGAACAACGGCAACTCCGGCTACACGGTGTATGCGCAGGACCAGATTGCACCAGTCATCGACCGGTTGCGCCTGATGGTGTACGACTGGAGCATCACCTCACCGGGGCCAATCTCACCGATGAACTGGGTCACCAGCGTGATGGAGTACAGCCAATCGGTTGTGCCCGTTGCCAAGCTTCAACTGGGCGTTCCCGCATACGGACGGCACTGGATCACCAAGAAGGTCGCGAGCGAAACCTGCCCCGACGGTGCGCTCTCCCGCGACAGCGTGTTGATGAGGAACATTCCCGCGGTGACGGCCGGGCACACGGGCGTTCGCGACGGCTCCGGAGAGCTGAAGTTCGAATGGACCTCCACCGCCAGCGGGCCGCGGACCAAGCCGCTGCCCGCGCCAGTGGTGCCGCCGTCGACCATCACCATCGCCGAGGTCAACGCGGCTGCTGCGGGCAGCCCGCTGCAACCGGCGCTGCGACTGTCCACCCCGTCGCCATACGTGTCGTGCACGGTGCAGCACACGGTGTACGTGCCTGACGCGTACAGCGTCGACCAGCGGTCCGATGCGGCACAGGCTGCAGGCTGGCGGGGCATCATCTTGTGGGCGTTCGGCTACGAGAGCACCAATCTGTACGACGTGCTCGCCGCGTAAGGGCTGATCCCTGCGCTGACAGCGTGAAGTGACGCGGCTTTCTTACTGTGAGCCAGGTGGCCGGGCGGTCAGCGCGTCAGTTGCATTGCAGGCGGGCGGGGCTTGGCGCATACGCTGCGGCCATCGTCTGATGGAGGTCAAGTCATGTCTGGTTCGTACATCGTTGCCGGCGCCCGCACCCCAATTGGCAAGATGAGCGGCGCGCTCGCGTCGTTCACCGCAGCCGATCTTGGAGGGTTCGCCATCAGGGCCGCACTCGAGCGCGCTGGGGTCTCGCCCGAAGAGGTGGAGCATGTGATCATGGGCCAAGTGCTGACCGCTGGCCAGGGCCAGGTGCCGTCCCGCCAGGCCGCCAGCAAGGCTGGCATTCCGATGAGCGTGCCCAGCATCAACATCAACAAGGTCTGCCTCAGTGGCCTCAACTCCATCTACCTCGCCAACCAGATGATCATGAGCGGCGACGCCGACATCGTGATCGCCGGCGGCATGGAGAGCATGACGAATGCGCCATATCTCGCACAGGGTGCGCGTGGCGGCTTCCGCTACGGCAACACCGAACTGCAAGACGCAATCGTGCGCGACGGCCTGTGGTGCGCGTTCGACGCCTGCCTGATGGGCCTTGGTACCGAGCGTTACGTCGACGGCAGCATCACTCGCGACCAGCAAGACGAAATGGCGATGAAGAGCAACGTTCGCGCTGCGGCCGCCATCGCCGAAGGCCGGCTCACTGACGAGATCGTGCCGGTCGTCATCCCGCAGCGAAAGGGCGACCCCACTGTCGTCGCCACCGACGAGGGCGTGCGCGGCAACACCACGATGGAATCGCTGGGTGGGCTGAAGCCGGCGTTCGACAAGGAAGGAACCATCACCGCGGCCAACGCCTCGCAGATCAGCGACGGTGGGTCGGCCATCGTGATGATGAGCGAGAAGGCCGTGAATGCTCGCGGTGTCACGCCGCTGGGCCAGTTCGTCTCGTACGGCATGGTGGCCGGCCCGGACAATGCGTCGCTGCTGCACCAGCCCAGCCGCGCCATCCTCCGTGCGCTTGAACGTGCGGGCAAGACCGTTGCCGATGTCGACCTGTTCGAGATCAACGAGGCGTTCGCCGCAGTCGGCATTGCGTCAATCGCCGAGCTGGGCATCAGCGACGAAATCGTCAACGTCAATGGTGGCGCTATCGCCCTCGGCCACCCGATTGGCATGAGCGGCAACCGCCTGGCGCTGACGATTCTGCACGAACTGCGTCGCCGTGGCGGCGGCGTGGGCGCTGCGGCCCTGTGCGGTGGCGGCGGCCAAGGCGACGCCATCGTCCTGCGCACCGTCTGACCCGCGCAGCTACTGAACGGCCTGCGCTACTGAACGACCTGCGGCTTCGAATCGACGGTATGTGTCGATTCGACAAAGATTGTGACAGGGGTTGACATATTCGAGGGTCTGTCGTAATGTAACCGCAACATACACCGGCGTGATTTGCACAGCGCAGAT
>JAYVVY010000048.1:0-2367 GCA_043786575.1 Ilumatobacteraceae bacterium | reverse complement strand
CCGAGGCCGCCCGCATTCCCAACCCTGAGCGGCTGGTGCAGGCGTACAACCAGTCGGCCGCGACACTGAACCTGCTGCGTGCGTTTACCAAAGGTGGCTTTGCAGACCTGGGGCGGGTGCACGCCTGGACGCAGGAGTTTGTTGCCAGCAGCCCCGAAGGCCAGCGCTACGAGCAGTTGGCCGCAGAGATCGACCGCGCCCTGCGCTTCATGCGTGCGTGTGGGGTGGACACCGAAGGCAACCATCAGCTGCACGAGACCGACGTGTACACCAGCCATGAGGCGCTGCTCTTGGGCTACGAGGAAGCCCTCACCCGGGAAGATTCGCTCACTGGCGCCTGGTACGACTGCTCGGCGCACATGCTGTGGATTGGTGAGCGCACGCGACAGTTGGACTCCGCGCATATCGAGTTCTTGCGTGGCGTTGGCAACCCAGTCGGCTGCAAGGTTGGGCCGTCCACCGACGCCAGCTTCGTGCTCGAGCTGTGCGAGAAGCTGAACCCAGCTCGTATCCCCGGCCGCCTGACGCTGATCAGCCGGATGGGGGCCGACAGGGTCGAAGATTCGCTGCGGCCGCTGCTGCGTGCCGTCCGCGAGGCCGGCCACCCGGTGGTCTGGGCGTGCGACCCGATGCACGGCAACACCATCAACAGCGTCGGCGGGCGCAAGACCCGCGAGTTCGGCGCCATCTGCGACGAGATCGACGGGTTTGTGCGGGCCCACAAGGCCGAGTCCACCTGGCCCGGCGGCATCCACGTCGAGCTCACCGGCGACAATGTCACCGAGTGCACCGGCGGCGCCGACAAGATTCTCGACAGCCAGCTCGACGATCGTTACCAGACAGTGTGCGACCCCCGGCTGAACGGCCGTCAGAGCCTTGACCTCGCGTTCCATGTTGCCGAGGTTCTGCGCAGCACCGGCCTGGCCTGAGCACCAGCCGCTTCGCCATGAAGGCTCTCCAGCTGGTGGCCGAGTGGCCGGTTCGTAGGGTGGCGGCGGCGGTCGTCGCAGCGGACGGGACAGTCGCCACGACGGGCCCGATTGACCACAGCTTCCGGCTGACCTCGGTCACCAAGATGTTGGTTGGTTGGGCGATGCTTGTCGCCTGCGAGGAAGGCACCGTGCACCTCGACCAACTCGTTGCCCAGGAAGGCTGCACGTTGCGTCACCTGCTGGCGCACGCCGGTGGCTACGCATTCGACGGTCCGGATCCCATTGCGCGACCAGGGGCGCGTCGCATCTACAGCAACACCGGCATCGAGCTGGCCGCCGAGGCGCTCGCGCTAGCCGCCGAGATGCCGTTCGCCGACTACCTGCACGAAGCCGTCCTCGTGCCGCTGGGTATGTCAGCCACAGTGCTGCGCGGTTCGCCGGCACATGGCGCGCACAGCACCGTCAGCGATCTCCTTCGTTTCGTGGGCGAACTGCAAGCGCCGCGATTGATCAGCGCAGACAGCGCCGCGCAGTACCACACCGTCCAGTTCCCAGGCCTGCCCGGGCTGGTGCCTGGTGTCGGCCGCTATGACGACTGCCCGTGGGGTCTCGGCACCGAGATACGCGGCAACAAGAGTCCTCACTGGACCGGCACCCGCAATTCGCCCGACACGTTCGGACACTTCGGCGGAGCCGGTACCCTCCTGTGGGTGGAACCGGGGGCACACGTCGCTTGTATCGCGCTCACTGATCGGCCGTTCAACGAATGGTCGTCTGCAGCGCTGCGGCTCTGGCCCGCGCTGTCCGACGCCGCACTCGCCGAGTCGTTGTCGTTGTCGTGAGGGTCAGCGCGTGATCTTCTCCCCTGGCGATCGAGTCCGTTACGAATGCATCGACGACGACGGTCTCCCCTTGGTGCGCTACGGCTTCGTTGGCGGCGTCGCCGCCGCTGACGGCCCAATAGTGGTCATGCTCGACGGAGAGCTGAGCGGTGATGTCGTCAACGTTGCCCAGGTGCAGCACGTCACCATTACCACCGTCGAGCTCCTGCTCCATGGCACCGACCTCGTCGACGAGCCTGATTTGCGTCGTGGCTTGGTCTCGCTGTGGCATGCCGAGGCCGAGACGGCGGGCCTGGATGTCGACTCACTGCACTCCATCGGCGACGGCGAGTGCGATGCGCCCGGCGGCTGGTGCCTGGCCGACCTCGTTGCCGGCGGCGACCACTACCTGCTACGGGCGGTGCAATTGCCGCACGAGCCTGAGATGGTGCGCGTTCGAGCCGAGGCACACACTCAAGGGCCGGCGTGACCCGCCAGCAGATTGCTGGCTGGAATCCCCTTCTCCTCGCCACAGCCAGTATCGGCGTCGCCAACAGCGTGATCTTTTCGTTGCTCAGCGACTTGCAGGACGAGTACGGCTTTGCCAACTACGG
>JAYVVY010000047.1:0-5605 GCA_043786575.1 Ilumatobacteraceae bacterium | reverse complement strand
TCATGCAGTAGCTCATCGGGCTATCCGCGTAGTCACCCCATGGCTCGCACTGCACGAAGCCGGCACGAGTGTAAAGGCCAACAGCGGCGGTGAGATGTTCACCGGTCTCCAGCTTCAGTTCGGTGTAACCGTCGGCTGTCGCGGCCTGAATGACGGTCGCCAGGATGGCGGCGCCCAGCTTGCTGCCGCGGCTGTCGGGGTGTGCCCACATGCGCTTCACTTCCGCTGCGTCGGCCGTGGCATTGAGGGTGCTCTCGATGCGCCGATACGCGCCGCAGGCCAGCGGGACACCGTCGAGGTAGGCAACGTAGAAGGCGCCACCTTCTTGCACCTCTTCGGCGGAGAGCGAGTGGAAACACTTTCCGCCCTCTGGCTCGGTGTCGATCAGTTCGCGATTGAGCCGTTCGATCATCGGACCCACATCTGGGTGGTCCAGGTCGCGCCGCACCACTGCGAGCTGCGCGAACTGCTGGCCCATCTCGAACGCGAACGGCGACGGGCCGAACCGTTCGATGAAGGCCAGGCGAGCAATGGCGTCTTCTACCGTGGGCGTGGTGCCAGCCGGTATCCACCACATTGCGGTGAGCGAGCCGGCTTCGAACCACTCCGCCCGTTTCCGGAAGAAGTCGCGATGCATGCCTCGGTAGACGAAGTCGCGCAGCGCTTTCGTGCTCTCCCACACGGTCAGGTTGAGGATGGTGAGCGGGTTGGGGAACGCGCTGATCGAGGTGGCATCACCATCGTCGGTTTGCAGTCGCCACACATACCCAGGCGACGCTTCGGCGAGTGAATTCACCGGGTCAAGCCCATCAGCAAAGCCAGCGGTATCGGGATGGTCCATCGGCTGGCGAAGCGTGGCGATGTTGAGCTGCGCGAGGTGAAGCTGCACGAATGAAAGCTACCCGCCGACGCAGGGAGCCATTGTGGAAACGGCTGAGCCGATGTGGTCTCGCGTGGGCGTTGCCAAGCGACGTGGGGGCCCTGCGTCTCGCGGCTGCTGGTTATTGCGGTGCTTGCACCGCTGGTGCTTCCGCCCGTGCTTCAGGCACGCGCTTCCCGCGGAAGTGGCGCACCACCTCGATCAGCACGTTGATTCCCAGTGCAGTGCCGAATGCAATCCAGAACGCCTTGGTGTGGTCGTCCTTGAACGGCTCGCCAACCAGCCGGGCGAGGCCGGCTGCATAGGTTGCCCAAATGGTGGCCGCGATGAGCGTCCACTTCACGAACCAAATACGTGGCTGGCGGGTGATTCCGCTTGCCAGGGTGAGCGCGGTACGACCGCCGGGAATGAAGCGGGCCGTGATCAGCAGGAGCCCGCCTCGTTCGTGGATCTGCCCACGCGCCCATCTGAGCTTGGCGGCGAACCTCGGCTTGCGTTCGGCGCGCCGTTCGAACGCAGCCGACCAGTGGTAACCGATCGAGTACGCCATGTTGTCGCCGATGAAGGCACCAGCAGCGCCCACGGCGATGACCGCAACCAGCGGATACGGCGCGTCCCCGGTTGCCACTGCGACACCGCCGATGATGACCGTCGTCTCGCTGGGCACGATCGGTATCACCGAATCGAGCAGGGCGATGATGAAGATCACCGCGAGGAACCACCAGTTGCCGGCCCAATCAGCCAATCGGTCGGTGAAGTCACCGATCCAGCTGAACGCACCGCCGATGAGTGCCGCCTGTGCAGTCATCGAGAAAGGCTAACCGGCCGTCAGTTGCTTGCGGATTCGGCGGGCCAGGCTGGTGGCGCCCATGGCGGTGCTGGTGATGACGGTGAGGTGGCCCATCTTGCGGCCGGCGCGGGGCTCGGCCTTGCCGTAGAGGTGCAGACTGACGCAGCTGTGTTGCAACGCCTTCTCCCACATCGGCTCGCCGTTGGCCCAGAGGTCGCCCAGCAGGTTCACCATTGCCACACCGGGGACCACCAGTTTCGTGGAGCCCAACGCCAGGCCGCAGATGGCCCGCACCTGCTGCTCGAACTGTGAGCTGATGCAGGCGTCGAGTGTGTAGTGGCCACTGTTATGTGGGCGGGGTGCCAGTTCGTTGACCAGCACATCCTGGCCGACGACGAACATCTCCACGGCCATCACGCCGACGAAGCCAAGTTCCTCGGCGATGTAAGTGCAGAGCTCGGCGGCGTCGGCGTGGCCGGTACCGGGCAGGTTGGCTGGGGTGTAGCTGACATCGAGTATGCCGTGTACGTGCTGGTTCTGAGAGACGGGGTAGCACGCGGTTGCGCCGTCGGCGCTGCGTGCCAGCACTACCGATAGCTCGCGGGTGAGGTTCATCCGCTGTTCCAGTACACACGGCAATCGGTCGAGTTGCTCCCACGCATCGGCGAGTTCTGCGTAGGTCGCGCAGCGCACTTGGCCCTTGCCGTCGTACCCAAGGCGAGCGGTCTTGAGAATCGCTGGGAAGGTGAACGTGGCAGCCGTCTCGATGTCGTCGTCCGTGTCGACCAACATGTACGGAGCGACAGCAACGCCGATGTCGACGAGGAACTGCTTCTCCGCAACGCGGTCCTGCGTGATGGCGATGGCCGCTGCCGAAGGGCGTACCGGTATCTGAGTCGCCAGCCGCTCCATCGCGGCGGCGGGGGCGTTTTCAAACTCGGTCGTGACGACGGCGCACGTCGCGGCCAGCTGGTCGAGCGCCACGGGGTCGTCGTATGCCGCGACGATATGTACGTCTGCCACCTTGCCGGCTGGTGAGTGCGGGTCCGGCTCGACGACAGTGGTGCGGTACCCCATCGTGCGCGCGGCGATCACGAAGTAGCGCCCGAGTTGACCGCCTCCAAGGATGCCCAGCATTGCGGGCGGCGTGATCATCGGGTGTTCGGTGGGCTTGTCGCTGTTCCTGCTCATAAGTCGGTCGCGAAGGTCTCTGGCAGCACGCTGCTGGCAGCGTCGTCATGTCGGCGCCGCCGGTACTCGTTCAGCGCGTTCGCCAACGTTGGGTTGGTGGCCGCGAGCAGCGACACCGCGAACAGCGCTGCGTTGGTGGCGCCCGCCTCGCCGATGGCGAACGTGGCCACGGGAACGCCAGCAGGCATCTGCACGATGGAGTACAGGCTGTCCAGACCGCTGAGATGACGTGTAGTGACGGGCACCCCCAATACGGGCACGGTGGTCTTCGCGGCCAGCATGCCCGGCAGGTGAGCGGCGCCGCCGGCGCCAGCGATGATGGCGCGCAGCCCGCGGTTGCCGGCGGCTTGCGCGAAGGCGAACATCTCGTCGGGCATGCGGTGTGCGGACAGCACCTGTGTCTCGTGCGCGATGCCAAACTCGGCCAGCACCTCGACGGCTTTACTCATGGTCGGCCAGTCGCTGGACGAGCCCATCACGACGGCAACAAGTGGAGTGCTCACAGCCAACAGTCTGCCCGATTCGGGTGCGGCCGCACAGCTAGACGAGCGCGCCGGCGCGTTCGCCGTCGACAACAGCGGCGTGTGCACGGCGCGGGGCCACGCAATCGCCCACCCGCTGCACGTTGACCCCAGCGGCCTTCAAGTCGTTGTACAGCCACTCCACGGGGTTGGGCGGCACGGCCAGCACCACCCAGTCCGGGTGGCGGGTCTGGTTGGCGCCGGTGGGGTGGTGCAGCAGCGTCAGCTCGCCAGCGGCGAAGCCCATCGGCACCAGGTCGGTGCACTGGACGATGCCCTTTGCGCCGGCCCGCATCCACCAGTTCTCCATGTCCAGAGTGATGCCCAGGTCCTGGCCAACGACCATGCCGGGCGTCACGATTTCGACGGTGCAACCACGGTCGGCCAGCAGTTCGGCGACGGATGTGGCGTGATGGAAACCAATCTCGTCGACAATCACGACATGACCGAACGGTTCGGCTGAACCGTCCAGGACCTCCCGTACGTCCGCAACTTGCACGGCGTCTCCAGCCACCCACCACGGGCGATTGGGTTCGGCGCCCATTGCCACAATCACGCTGTCCGGCTTGCGTTCCTCGATCAGCCCCGGCCATACGCCGATGCCATATTCGACGGTGACGCCCAGGCGGGTGCACTCGGTGAGTTGGTTGCGAATCAGGTCGCCGAATTCGGCCCGATTGGGCACACTGGCCGCCAGCCGTACCTGCCCGCCTGCCTGCGGTTCCTTCTCGCACACCGTCACCTGGTGGCCAGCGCGGGCCGCGGAGATGGCGGCCTGTAAGCCAGCTGGCCCGGCACCGACGACCAGCACCTTCTTCGGCTTGCGGGTGACGCCCACGAGGGGCTCGGCCTCGCGACCGGTGCGGGGGTTCTCGATGCAGCCCAGCCAACGGTTCAGGCCCATGCGGCCAACGCACTCCTGGTTGCACGAGAGGCACAGCCGAATCTCGTCGGTGGCACCGGCGCGTGCCTTTGCCGCAAAGTCGGGGTCGGCGATCTGACCGCGCACCACGCCGACGAGGTCGCAGTGGCCGTCGGCGATGGCCCGCTCGGCCTGCAACGGATCCTTGAAGCGGCCGACGCCGACGACCGGCAGATCGACCGCCTTACGGAACGCTGAGGGGATGAACATCGCGTAGCCGGGCGGGATGTGCATGCTCGCTTCGATCATGAACAGGCTGGCCGTGGCGACACCGATGGAGGTGTTGATGTAGTCGACCTGGCCGGTGGCCTCGGCGATCTGCGCGAATTGAACGGCGTCGTCGATGGTGGTGCCGCCCTCGATCAGTTCGTCGCCGCACAGGCGCACACCCAGCGCGAGACGAGTGCCGATGACCCTGCGTACGGCGGACACGATTTCGACGAGCAGGCGGGCCCGATTCTCGATGCTGCCGCCGTAGTGATCAGTGCGCTTGTTGGTGGCCTGGCTGAGGAAGCCACGAACGATGGAACTGTGGCTGCACTGCAGTTCGATGCCGTCGAAGCCACCCTCAGCGCAATGCTCGGCGACAAGCGCATAGCCGGCGACAATCTCGTCGATCTCGGCGTGCGTCACGGCCTTTGGCACTTCGCGAAACAGCGGGTCGGCAACGGCGGAGGGCGCCCATACCGGAAGGCGCGAGTACATGCTGCTGGCCTGGCCGCCGTTGTGATTGATCTGGGCGAAGATGGGCACTCGGTGGCGATGGACGGCCTCGGTGATGGCCTTGTAGCCGGGGATCACGTCGCGGTGAAAACCGTGAATCAGTTTCTCGTAGGGCCAGTCGGTGGGGTGCGTGCTGTGCTCTTCGGTGATGATCAGGCCAGCCCCGCCCGCGGCGCGGGCTGCATAGTAGGCGGCGTGCTGCTCGGTGGGCTTGCCGTCACGCGCGTAGTTGGTGAGGTGCGCGCTGAACACAATACGGTTGCGCGCCGTCACCGGCCCCAGCTGCAACGGAGTCCACAGGTACCGATACGACATCGCCGCTCACCCTAGCGAGCAGGGCGAATCAGTGGTCTATCTGGCGGCGTCTTGGGGTACCACGGATCATGGACATCATCCAGGAAATCATTCGCAATGACGACGGTTCTCTGACGGTGCCCGTTGCACCCGTCCCCGTGGTCGAGGGGGTCGATGGCGCCGGCGACGCACCGCGGGTGGAGAACCCGACTTCGATGACCATTCGCCCGGGCGAGGGCGGCTACATCGAGGCGCTCACGGCGTGGGATGCACAACAGCACCCG
>JAYVVY010000046.1:0-9911 GCA_043786575.1 Ilumatobacteraceae bacterium | reverse complement strand
GACATCCCCAGGGAGTGGTATCACACCGATTGGGTTGCCGATCGCACGATCAGTTGGCTGGAATCGCTGGGCGCGGAGGATGACTGGTTCTGCTGGATGAGCTTCCCCGACCCGCATCACCCGTGGGACCCGCCGGCCGGCGAAGTCGGCCGTGTCGACTGGCGCGACGTACCGCTGCCCGCCGGCTACCCCAAGGATGCCACCGAACGCGAGGCCATTCTCGACGCCAAGCCGCGCCACTTCCGTGCCTGGTACGACGGGCGGCTGGTGACCAACTACGAGGCGCCCGCTGCGTGGGTACCGGCGACGCTGACGCCAGATCAGATTCGCGAGACCACCGCGCTGAACGCGGTGGAGTGTGAGCTGATCGATGAAGCAATCGGCCGCGTGCTGGCTGCCATCGGCGCACGCGGTTGGGATGACGACCTCGACATCGTGTTCACCACCGACCACGGCGAGTTGGGCGGCGACTTCGGCCTGCTGTTCAAGGGCCCGTATCACGTGGAAGGGCTGATGCGCCTGCCGTTGATCTGGCGGCCCGCGCCCTCGTCGGGTACCACGCCATCGGTGGTCAGCAAACCCGTCGGCCACGTCGACCTTGCGCCCACGTTCTGCGCTATTGCGGGCCTGCCCGCGGCACCCTGGATGGAAGGCAAGGCCCTGCCTGTCGACGATGCCGACGCAGAAGGCCGCGGCTTCGAACGCGTGCTGACCGAGTGGGACAGCGAGCTGTTCGGCGTGGGCGTGCACCTGCGCACGATCACCCGCGACGGCTGGGTGTGCACTACCTACTTGCCTGGCATCGTCCACGACGGCACCGAAGGCGAGCTCTACTCCCTGGCCGACGACCCGTTGCAGCGCGTCAACCGCTGGAACGACCCGGCGCTGAGCGCGCTGCAAAGCGACCTGATTGCCGACCTCTGGGACCACCAACCCACGATGAAGTCCCCGCTCCCAGGAGTAGAAGCCCCGGTCTGACGGTCCGATTCCTGACCACGACGGCAATCCGAAGTGTTGGCCGCGGCCAGGCCATGACGTGGTTGTATTTTCGCAGTTGCTCATGCCGCGCTCCGTCTCGGCGGGCCGGTGTTGTGAACTGTGCCGTCGGGCAATCGAAGCGTCACCGTACGACCCGGGCCAAACGTGATGACCCAGCCGAGGTTGTGGACCTTGGTGTGGTGGTGCACGCATAGCGGTAACAGATTGTCCAGATCAGTACGCCCACCGTGACGCCACCAGTGCACGTGATGGATCTTGCAGCGATCGAAATGAGTCTCGCAGCCGGGGATAGCGCACGTCGAGTACAGCGCCCGTAGTGCCCGTCGTTGTGCCCTGTTCGCGAGCCGAGTGGTGCGACCAAGGTTCAGCTCGACCGGTGCGTAGAGCACGACCCCGTTGCGCACGATCACCGGGTACACATCTGCGTCGCCGAACAACTCGATCAGTACCGACCACGGAATCTCCACCGGCAACCCCCAGTCCACCCGCGGCCGTCGACCACCGTCAGAACTGCCAGAACTGCCCGAGTCATCGGGACAGTCGGCGCCGGCCCAGCCGTCTCGATCAGCCCCGCCGTTGCGACCGGGCTCGCCACCCTGGTCGCTGCTGCCGCTGCTGCCGCCGCCCTGTTGGTGTGCGTCGTGGGGTTCGTCGCTGGCGCGGTGAGTGTCGGGATCAGCGCGCTTGTTGCTGTCGACCTCGATGACCACCACGAACTCGGGTCGCCCGGCGCGCTGGGCGGCACCGTTGCCCTCCAGCATCCGTGCCATGGCGCACGCTGCCAAGAACTCGCTCCTTGCTTGCGGGTCTGTAGGGCAGCCCTCGGGTACCGACTCAGCAAAGGCTGCCTCGATCTCGGCTTGCAAGCGGGCGTTCAACCGGACCCCGGTGAGCGGATCGAACCGACCCTGCAGACACCACATCCCGTCCGCGTCCGTCCACCGCCGAAGCCGCGCCGCCCGCTTCTGGCGCTCGAACCGCACTGACCCATCATCCGCCCGCAGCGACTCCGCCTCGCGTTCAAGACGCATGCGAAAGTCGTTCACCGACCCATGACGGGCGATACCAACCAACCTGTCGGCGCGCTCCAGCAGCTTGTCGCGCGCCACGCCATCGAGACCCTTCGCCACTTTGGTGACCGCATCAACATGACCCGCAGTGACGTCGCCGTCATCCAATGCGCCTGCGAGCGCTGGGGTCGCGCTCAGCGTGCTGGAACGTTCCAGGGCTCGGCTCGCTTCACCTTGCGAACCACGAGCGGCCTCGGCTATTGCCTGCTCGGGAAACGAGGACACCTCTGCCAGCCGGGCCGCCAAATCCGACTCCGCTGCTGTCAGCCAGGACCGCACCACAGCAATCGACCGAATGCCGCCCTCGAGTTCGGCACGCTCGGTGCCAGCCGATGCGCGCGCCGATGCGACCTGCCGCACCCGCTCGCAAACCGCTCCGACGTCCATACGAACAACAGTACTCAAGGGGTATGACAGAGTACTTTCGAGTCACTTCGGCCTATCCGGTCTGAGTGGAAAAGTTCCCGCAATACCCTGAAATCAGTCGAAACGCCTCGACCTCCTGAGCCGGCAGTGACAACGACCCATCGACGGTCAGGATCTGGTCGCCGCCAGGTTGATTGACGGCGGTGAAGTTGAGCGCCGAGCTGTTCGAGATGTCGGTGCCGCCGACGAACGAGTACGTGTAACTGACGATGTCGATGGTCCCGTTGTCATCAAGGTCGATGCAGCCGAAACTCGTGCCGGCCGATGGCGACATGTTGAACATGCGAAGTGTGGTCAGGAGATCGGACCCGCTCAGGAGGTACAGCTCGGCGGTGATCGCATCCGAATCATCAGACCTGATGGCGAGAATCTCATCACGGCCGTCGCCTTCGATGTCGATGGCAGCGAGGCGACGTGGGGTGTAATGCACTCCGACGGGCGGCAGGTCAATCTGGGCTGTTACCAGCGTCGTTCCGCAGACAACGATCGTCTTGAACATGCCACCGTCACCGTGGGTCAGGATGACCCTCTCGTACCAGCCGTCGCCGTCCAGGTCGGCGTAGAGGGTGTCGTCTGGCGACTCTTCCTCGTTGGCGGGCGTCGCCCCTGTCGGACACGGGATGGTGTCAGCGAGCGACTTGCCGTCTGGAAGTTGCAGCGGGAGTCCCCGGACTGCCGGTGACCCTTCGAACGATGACGCGACGAACGTCGTCGACCGCTCTATGCCGTCAACAGCAAAGGTCGCCGTCACGAACCAACCTAGGTTGCCCACCAACGTCGGCAGCTCGCACAGGGCTGGGGAGAGGCACCATGCTTTCAACGACTCTGCGAGGTCGGGGATCTGGCCATCGGCGTTCAGAAACGGACGCAGGTCGGAGCGATCTTCTAGTGACAGGCCGCCTTCGCCGAGCACCTTCGCTGCGTCGTCGTAGCGTTCCTCTGCCAGCGCGGTCAGGAAGTCGAGGACGGTCTGCTGCTCCGGCGTTGTGGCAACCACCGCGGGCGCAGGCGTGGTGGGTGGCAGCGACGTGGTCGCGTCAGGGTCGGTGCCGGACTCGACGGTGGTCACTGGCGGCGCAGTCGTCACAGCGTTGACGGTCGGCGGCGCCGTCACTGGCAGCGTCACGTCATCCGTATTCGAGGTGACCGCCGACTTGCCCGACTGCGACAGCACCACCGCACCACCCACCAGCAGCACGGCAGCGGCGGCGGCCCAGATCAGTACCTGGGTGCGACGCAAGGGACCCGACGGTCGACCGGCGGACACTGGGCCGGCGGGCGAACGCCATGCCGACTGCAGGGTCTCACCCAACGAGGATTCGAACTCGGGGCTGACTATCGCCTCACTACCAACGTGTTCCTCGAGCCAACGATCACGCATCACGAACCTCCTGGTTCCGCAATCGGCGTGTCGCCCGCGCCAGCAACGACTCCGCCGCGTGTGTACTCAGACCCATCTCGCGACCCACCTGCGCAACGGCCAGGTCGTCGACGTACCGCAGCACCAACGCGGTTCGCTCGCGCTCCGGTACAGACGAAAGCAGCGACGGCACAAACGCGTCAGCCGCCGCGGGCGACGACGCGACCAATCGCAAGCGCCGCCCCTCGCGATCGGCGGACCGTAACCGGTCCAGGTGACGGTGCCGCACGGCCACAATCAAGTACCCAACGGACAACTCAGCGATCCGCCCATCATGCGTCGTCGAGAGCGCGCCCAGATACACGTCCTGCACGACGTCCTCGGCCAGCGAGCGGTCGCTGCCGCACAACATCGCCGCGTATCGAAAGACGTCCGGCAACGTCGCGCGGTAGCGGGCCATGAAGCCGTTCTCGCTGCTGACGTCCCAGGTCTGCGTACTCATCACCCCTCCAGCGTCACTGACCAGTCCAAATCCGTCGCGCCATAAGAACAGTTGTACACGGTTGACAACAGAGGCCCGACCGGACCTGGCATGCCGTCCGTGGGAGACTGTCGAATGCTCTTACTGACACGAAGAGCGGGCGCCGCTTTGATTTTGACGAGTTGTCTTGTGGCTGGTGCAGTTCCGACTCTCCAGCCTGGCGTGGCTCATGCCGCCGAATGCGTGGCGCCACCCGTCGGTACGAGTGCTGCGGTGCCAGGTAACAACACTGGCTTTTTGGCTGTCGCACCCGTTCGCCTCGTCGACACCCGCGTAGGACTGGGAGCCGTGCAGAGCCCGGTCGGTGCGCATTGCGTGTTACGCGTCGAACTCGATGATTCGTCCGCTCCAGTCGGCGCGACCGCAGCAGTGCTGACAGTGACTGCCGCTGGTGCGCCGCGGCCGACCTTTCTCACGGTCTACGCCTGTGGCGGCGCGCGCCCGTTCGTCTCGCACCTCAACCCGCGCCCATTTGACCCGGTGCCTGGCCTGGCCATCGTGCCGCTCGACTCGACCAGGGAAGCGTGCATCTATGTCGATGACACGACCGAGGTGCTGGTCGATCTAACGGGTTGGTACGCGCCCGCTGGCTCGCCGCTGCACGAGCTCACACCGTTGCGGGTGCTGGACACACGCAGCGGGCCAAGGACACCCGGCCTGGCACCTGGCCGCCCGCGTGACGGCACCACCATCCGAATTCCGCTTGCCGGGTATGCGCTGCCGGCCGAGGCGCGAGCTGTCGCGGCGGTCGTCACGCTCACCAACGCAACGCAGCAAACGTTCGCCACGGCTGCACCGTGTGGCTCGTTGCCGGGCACGTCAACCGTCAACACCCTTCCCGGCCTCGATCGAGGTGCGCCGGCGATGGTTGGCCTGGACGCCGGCGGAGATCTTTGCGTGTTCGTCGATCGAAGCGCTGATGTGATCGTCGACATCACTGGTTGGTACGGCGATGATCCGTCGACCACCGGCATTCCCGTGGCCGTTTCAGGTAGCCCACTGCGTGAGCTTGCGGCCCGTCGACTGGCCGACAGCCGAGACGGCACCGGCGGCTGGACGACGCGATTTGCCTCGGGAGAGATTCGTTCGCTGCGCCTGCTCGACGCAGTTGCAGTGGGCGCGACCGCAGTGCAGCTCGAGGTCATCGCTGTCGACGCCACCAACGCGGGCTACCTCACCGCCTATCCGTGCGGCACGACCCCGCCGACGACCTCAGTCGTCAACTTCCGTCCCGGCGCTACGTCCGCAGAGTCGTCGCTGGTGACGGTGGGTCTGGGCGCCGGTGGAGAGGTCTGCCTGTCGTCATACGGCAGCACCCACGTCGTTGTCGATCTGATCGCCGTGCACGGCACGTCGTCTGCGTTACGCACGCTGGGCGCCTCGCCGGGCCTTGACCGTGCGGCGGCCCCCGGCCAGCCGGACCACACTGTCCACTGCCCGACCGGCGGTGGTCCAATTCGGATTGCGGCGCTCGCTGCGCCTGGCGCAACCGTCTCTATCGCCGGTGGCGCCCCGGAAGCGTCGGTTGACGTGATGCGGACGATGGCCATCGACAGTGTTGTCACGATCGATACCAGCGGCCCAGCAGGTACCGAGCGCGCGTTCCTGCGCTGCTTGCCTCCCGACTTCCCTGCTCTCGCCGCAACTGGCGTGTCGCCGACCCCCGGCTGGTACCGATCCACATCGCTCTTACCGGCGTCGTTTGCGTTCATCCTCGACGAGTACGGCGTGCCGGTTTGGTACAAACGGACGCCATATCCAGTGATTGGTCTGTACGCGGACGGCCCCAACGGGCTGGCATGGCGCAAGTGGACGGGCGGCGGCTTTCCCACCGAGGCGGCCAACCTGGGAATGGAACGGCGTGCCCTCGACGGCAGCCTGGTCGGCACCATCACGTTGCCCACAGAAGCCGTGGATTGGCACGAGTACCTCCGCTTCCCCAATGGCAATCGGCTGATCGTCGTGTACTCCCGCGAGACGCTTCCGCTGCCGACGACAGCAGCTTGTGCAGACTCTTTCGGCGTTTCACGCGACGCCACCGTCATTGTCAATGGCGACATCGTCGAGGTAGATCCATCAGGAGCTGAAGTGTGGCGCTGGCGCAGCGAAGATCACGTCGCCGACAGCGAGAACACGTACCCGTTGTGCTTCGACCTTGACCCGGGTGTCGCCGAGGTGTGGGGCCTCGACCTACTGCACATCAATGCCGTCGACGTCTTCCCAGACGGGGACCTGTTGGTGACGGCGCGGCACTTTGACGCCGTGATGCGCATCGACAAGACCACGGGCAATGTCGAGTGGAAACTGGGTGGCACGCCCCCAATGCAGGGCGTCGATCTGGCAGTCGTCAACGACCCGAGGTCGGGGCCAGTGACACCTCACGATGGTCGAGTGTTGCCGAACGGCAACGTCTCGATTCACGACAACAGGTTCGGTGCCGCGCAACCGACCTCGAGAGCGGTCGAGTATTCGGTTCAGCCGACCACCGCCACGTTGGTGTGGAGCTACCCGGCAACCTTCGTGTCGGGAACACTGGGCAGTGTCCGACGACTGAGTGACGGCTCGACAGTGATCGGTTGGGGAACGGGAACGGCGCCATGGTTCGAGCAGATCCTCGCCGACGGCACAAAAGGGCTGACCATCTCCGTACCGGGCGGCCTCAACATCTACCGCGCCGAGCCGTCGCCGGTTACCGACTTTGACCGGACGGTGTTGCGCTCATCCGCCGGCGGCGGCGCACCGCCTGCTCCTTAGTTACGGCCTGGCGCGGTCGTAAGTGGTTTCGTCGGGCAGCAGGGCCTCATAGCGACGGCCGGTGCGATGCAGCCACCAGCGTTGTGACTTCTTCAGCCGCAACACCATCGGCATGAACTTGCGGTCCTCATCGAGCATTTGCTGCGCCGTCTCACGACGCAGATTTGTGCCCAGCCGCTGGTTGATGGTGGCAATGGCCGGGTCGACCCACTCGTCGAGCCCCTCCTTGAGCATGTTCGACACCATGTCCGCGAGGGCACCTTCGGCGGTGGTGTAGCGCTGGATCAACCTGGTCAGCTCACGCTTGAGATACGGCCGCAGCAGCAGGGGGTACTCCTGCAGAAACGCGTGCGAGTCGTAGGTGATGTCCTTGCCATCCGGCGTCAGCGTGAATGGCGAGGTGAAGTCGATCTGAGTCGCAGTCGTGCCGTCCCACAGCCAGTTGGCGACCTGAACGTCGAAGCCGACTGCCGGCGCGCACACACGCGACGCGGCGTCGGCAATTGCGTCGAGCATCGGATGCGAGTCACCTGGAGCGGCAGTACGCAAGACGTTGCTGCCCAACTGGGTGGTGTCTGCAATCGGCTGGCGGTGGTACACGACGGCCTTGCCGTCCGCACGAACCAACGTCAGCAGTTCAGTGGGCCAGATCGGAACGTCCGCCGCGCGAAGGGTGTCGAAGAAACCGTGACAGGCATCGACGTAGCGGCGCGCCTCAGTGGCATTGCGAAAGGGTGGAACACGCTTGAGCGCAACGGTTGGCTCGGCCTGTGGCCACGCCAACACGATGCTGATCTCACCGTGCCCAAGCAGGCGCAGGCTGTTGATGCCCCCACCGCGTATTGCCGTCGCAATCGTCGCCTCCACCTCGTGCAGGTCGATTGCTGCGTCCGCAAGTTCGCTCACGTACCGACAGTAGTGGCGTAGCAATCAATAGTGGCGAAGCTCGACGATCATGCCATCTGGATCGCGCACGTACAACGAGGTGCCGTTGCCGCGAGCGCCGTAGCGGGTTGCTGGGCCTTCGACCACATCGAACATGCCGGTCGCAGCGAGCGCATCGAGGTCGACTGCATCCACGACGAGACAGAAGTGGTCGACCGAAGAACTCGCAGCGCCACCGCCTCTGACGAGATCGATGATCGTTCCGGCGTCGACGCGCACCGAGGGAAACGGAATCTCGCCGGCGCGCCATTCCTTCACACGCAAGGCCTGCAAACCGAGCACGTCGACGTACCAGGCAAGCGTGGTTTCAATATCGGCACACCGCACGACGAGATGGTCGAATGCGGTCACAGTGACAGGTGCATCCATGTGGTGCAGCGTACGTCGTCAGCCCTCGCACATGTCCAGCGCCAGCAATGCCAATGCGCGAGCGGTGGTAAGTACCTGGTCGAGCGGCACGTTTTCGTCGGGGCCGTGCGCACGCACGGCCTCACCCGGGCCGTATTGCAGCGTGGGCACCCCGCCGATTCCGGTCATCAGTCGCAGGTCGCTGCCGTACGGCGCCGTCCACGCCTCCTGGGTTGCGCCGCCGACAGCGGTGTGGGCGGCACGCACGCGGTCCAGCAGGTCGCTGTCCTCCGGCATCCGGCCACTGGCGAACTGCCCGCCCCACCACTCCACCGAAGCGGGGTGTTCGCGCAGCCAGGCGTCGTTGCCGCACGCTTCAGCGATGGCGAGCTCCAGCTCTGCCCGGGCGACCTCCATCGGCTCGTCCAGCGCCACGCCAAGCCGGCCCTCCGCGACCAGCAGGTCAGGAACCGACGAGGCCCAGTCGCCGGCGTGGATGGTGCCGATCGACAACGGGTACGCGACCTGCCACCTGCTGGCGGACTGCACCGGGTTGGCATTGCGACGGGTTTCCAGCTGCTGCAAAGCGTGCAACAACGGAACGAACTTCTCGATCGAACTGACGCCTTCGGTCCGTCGGGACGCATGTGTGGCCAGGCCGGGTACCGACAGCCTGAACGTCAATGCACCGGCGTTTGCGGGAACGAGGTCGAGACCGGTCGGCTCAGGAATGACACACGCGTCTGCACGCCACCCGCGGGCCAACGTGCTGTAAGTGCCCAGGCCCCCATCCTCCTCACCGAGCACGGCGGTGATCAGCAGGTCGCCGGTGAGCTGCACTCCAGCGTGACGAACGGCCTCGATGGCCCACATCGCCGCCACGAAACCGGCTTTCATGTCACAGCTGCCACGCCCGTACAACAGGCCGTCCACGATGCGCCCGTCGAACGGATCGCCCGACCACTGCTGCGGGTCTCCAACGGGAACCACGTCGAGGTGGCCGTTGAACAGCAGGCTGCGCGCGTTGCCGGGAGCGGTGCCGGGCAGGCGGCCGACCACGCCCCACGCTTCTGTTCGCTCCACTTCCATGCCGGGGAAGTCGGGCCGAGCGGAGATCTCGTCGAGGGGGATCTGCCAATGGTCCACGTCCAGCCCGCGATCGGCGAAGAGTTGCGCCGCATATGCAATTGCCTCGTTCTCGTCCGAGGTGCCGCTGATGCTGGGGATGCGAACGAGCTCGGTGAGCAGCCCGGTCATTTCCTGCTGACGCTCATCGACGGCGTTCAGCACCCGTGCAGCAACGTGTTCTCTGGTCATGGCGCTCTTCCTAGCAGTCGGGGGTGCGCGGCGAAGACGGCGGCAGTGCAGGTAGCTTTGCAGCACCCAACCTGAAGGAATAGTTCCATGGCAACCGGCCCCAAGCTCACCCCGCTCCAGGAAGTTGAAGCCCGTCGCGCCGCCGCAGCGG
>JAYVVY010000045.1:0-11924 GCA_043786575.1 Ilumatobacteraceae bacterium | reverse complement strand
CGCCCAGGCGCGGGGAAGTCCACTTTCGCCGACGAACTGGCACAAACGATCGCTGCGTCCGGAGTACCCGTCGTGCGTTCGACTATCGACTCGTTCCACCGCCCTCACTTGGACCGGACGCGCCTCGGGCCTGCGTCACCCGAGGGCTATTACCGCGAGTCGCACCAATTGGAGACACTCATCGCCGAGCTGATCGAGCCGTTCTCGTCTGGCCACTCGCACGTGCTGGTCGCGGCGTTCGACGAGCCGAGCGACACTCCGACCAGGGAACACATCGAGGTGCCCGATTCGGCGGTGCTCGTGTTCGATGGGCTGTTCCTTCAACGCCCAGAGCTTGTGCCGTGGTGGACGAAAGTTGTCTACCTCGAAGCCGATCATCGTCTCGACCAGCAATGGCTCGACTTCCTCCTTGCCGGCCTGCCGGCGGAGCCGTCGGAAGCAGCGGTCTGCATCGACGAACGACTCGCTCTCGCCCGATGGCCCCGCTACCGCGACGGGTGGCGTTTGTATTACGAGTCCGAATGCCCCCACGAGCACGCCTCGATCGTCATCGACAACAACGACTTCGCGCGCCCCGCCATTGCTCGACCGCCGCACCACTGAACCCGCATTCGGGGGCAGCCACGACATTGTGAACTGCCTCTGAATTGGCCCCCGTCGGACCTCCGACGAGGGTACGCTCACCAACATGGCACAGAAAGTCTGGACCGCAGCGGAGCTTGAACAACTCTCGCCAGCTGAACAGGATGCGATCTTCACGGCCGGAATCGTTCGCGATTTGGCAGATGTGCCGCCGGAGTTCCTCGCTCGGGTGCGCGCGCGGCTCGAAGACCACATCGCCGGCACCGAGTCACCGACTCAGTGACGACCGAGCGGCGGTCTGTTCGAGCTACCGCACGGTTCTTCGAGGACCTGGATCGCCAGCTCGGTGCTGAACGTGGTCCAGATGGTCAGCCTTCGACGAATGACTTTCAGGTGTTCGACCTGTTTCGCATCGTCGAGACCTTCGCTACGCAGTTCGATGAACTTCCGGAGCTCATCCCGGGCCGTGCCGACTACCGCATCGTGATCGGCGTGGGCGTCGTTGTGGCCCGGTTCGCGGTGATCGGCCAGTTGGCTCCTGACGGTGCGGTCGAGCTGGTGCAGCTCGACATCGACAGCGGCTCATCGTGGTGATCCGCGCGTGCCGTGTTGTACTCATGCACCGGCAATCACCCGGACGGTGACCGCGGCCGGCGGCATCTCACGCGACCTGCAGTAGCCGGTCCTTGCCAATGGATCTGCCAATGGATGCGGCCAGAACGGGTTGCCATTGGCCAATACGGAGCAACATCAAACGCAACGCGCGCTAGCGTAAGCCCTGCTCAGACCACACGGCTCGTCACCCGACAACACGGAATGAACACGTTCGCTCACCCTCTCAAGGTGGCGGCACGGGTTCGAATCCCGTTGGGGCTGCCAAAGAAAGCCGCTGGTCAGAGCCATCTGATCAGCGGCTTTCATCGCTTTCGCCCCCGCCCGCGGCCCCTCTGCATGGCACCTCCCACCACCCATGGGCGGGCGAACCTGCCGGATCGGTGGTGTCAGCCCGCCCTTGGGCGGCAGAACATGCCATTCCACGTGGCCCGCCACCGAACACGCTCGCCAACCTGCCGTCAGAGTTCGTGTTCCGCCAACTCTCGGAATTCGTCTGGGACGTGTGCCATGTCGGACAAGGCGACCGTCGCGTAGCCGACGGCGGAGCGGCCGAACTTTCGGCGGACGGCGTCCATCGAGTGGTCGATGGCCCAGCGGGCCGCGCCGGTGGGGGAGCCGGGGCGGACGGCGTCGTCCGGCAGCACCGGCAGCTCCAGTTGGAGCACCGGCTGGTCGACCAGGTTGGAGACTGAGATGGCCAGCAGCGTGACCTCGCGTTCGCCAGCGTTCTCCGCCAAAGCTCGCCGCACCAGCGTCTCGGCGGTCTCGGTGAGCGTCAGTGTCGATGAGATAGGCGTGCTGGCGGTGTGCGAGCGGGTGACCGCCCTCATGCCCGCAAACCGCACGCGGACTGTCACGGTGCGCCCTGCCCGCTGCTTGGCCCGCAGACGACTGGCCACCCGATCGGCAAGGTGGCCGAGCACCGTGCGCAACACTTCGTCGTCTGGCTTGCGGCGACCGAAGGCGGACTGCGCGCCAACCGAACCGGCCCGGCCATTGGGCTGCACCTTGCGGTGATCCTGGTTGGCGGCCAGCGCGCCCACCTTGCTGCCGAGTGCAGCCCCGAGAAACTTCTCCAGCGACTCGGTGGACGATTCAGCGAGCTGCCCGATGGTGCGAATTCCACGATCTGCCAGCCGCTGCTGAGTGACAGGGCCGATGCCCCACACAAGGCTGACCGGCAGCGGATCGAGGAACTCACGTTCATGAGCGGGGTCGACCACCACGAGCCCGTCGGGCTTGGCAACCTGCGAAGCAATCTTGGCAAGGTGCTTCGTGGCCGCTGCGCCCACGGAGATGGGCAGGCCGATCTCGTTGCGCACCCGTGCCCGCAACCGCTGTGCAATGACCGCCGGGGGACCAAACAGGTGCACGGTGCCGCTCACATCGAGGAACGCTTCGTCGATGGACACGCGCTGCACGAACGGTGTGAAGTCGCCGAGGATGACCATCACCTCGTCGGCCAGCCGCTGGTACTCCGAGAAGTGCCCCTCGACGAAGATCAGCGAGGGGCACAGCTGGCGCGCCCGCCGCCCCGACATTCCTCCAGATACGCCGTACGCCTTGGCTTCGTACGATGCGGCCAGGACAACACCGCCACCGACTGCCATTGCCTTGCCCAGCAAGCTTGGGTCCAGCAGCTGCTCGACCGACGCGTAGAACGAGTCGAGATCGGCGTGCAGAATCGTGGGGAGTGCGCACATCGCATTTCACGATAGACGAACATGTGTTCGTTTACCAGTGAAAGTTACTACAAGTCGGTGGAACGCTGACCCGGTGCAGCCGGATCAACTGGCCCATCGAACCACTGGCCGGGACGCAGCGGATCGCGCCGGCGGCTGGGGTAGTGGGTGCTGGCCAACCAGGCGACGAAGCTGTCCAGCGGCACCGGCCGGCAGATGCCGAAGCCCTGGGCGACGTCGCAGTCGAAACCCTTGAGGCGGTTCAGCACCTCGTCAGTCTCCACGCCTTCCGCGACCACCTGCATACCCAGGTTGTGGCCGAGATCGATGATGGAGCGCACGATGACTTCGTCTTGCTCGTCGAAGAGCACGTTGGCAACAAAGCTGCGGTCAATCTTCAGCTCGCTGACCGGCAGGTGGCGCAGGTAGCTGAGCGACGAGTACCCGGTACCGAAGTCGTCGACTGACAGCCGAATGCCGTGCTGGTTGAGGCGGTCGATAGTGGTGCGGGCACGCGGTGCATCAATGAGCAGTGACGACTCGGTGATCTCCAAGGTCAGCAGTGTGGGGTCAACGCCATGGCGGTCCAGGTGGCGCAGCACTCGCTCGGGCAGCAGCTCATCGAGAAGGTCGTGGGTTGAGAGGTTGACGGC
This sequence comes from Ilumatobacteraceae bacterium, assembly GCA_043786575.1. Lineage (GTDB taxonomy): Bacteria > Actinomycetota > Acidimicrobiia > Acidimicrobiales > Ilumatobacteraceae > UBA668. Next base: position 8,392 of record JAYVVY010000045.1, on the reverse strand, counting down.
CAGACCGAGGTGGTGGCCCAAACCGCGTAGTCGCTGCAATTGTGCTGCCGAGGCTTCCAGCACCTGATCGGTGAGCTGCTTGATCAGCCCGGTCTCCTCGGCCACCGGCACGAAGTCTTCCGGTGCGACCCAACCGCGACGAGGATGCGCCCAGCGCGCCAGGGCCTCCACGCCAATGACGGTGCCACTGGCGAGGTCGAGCTTGGGTTGTAGGAATACCTGTAGGTCCAGCCGCTCGAGTGCGTTACGCAGGTCGCCCAACATCGAGAGGCGTGCGGGCGTTCGGCGATCGATCTCCAGGCTGTACAGCTCGTAGCCGGAGTGGCGGCTCTTGGCCGTATACATCGCGATATCGGCCTGGCGCAGCAGTGTGCTGGCATCGCGAACGTCGCCGGTCACGGTTGCAACACCAATACTCATGGTGACGACTACGTCGAGGCCGTCGATGACAAATGGTTGACGGGCTTCGTCCACCAATCGCTCGGCCATCTGGTGGATGGCGTCCAGATCGCGAAATGCAAAGAGCGCGAACTCGTCGCCGGCCAGGCGGGCGAGTACGTCGTCGGGCCGCAGCAGACCCCTGATGCGTCGTGCGAAATTGTTGAGGACCATGTCGCCCGCATGGTGACCAAGTGTGTCGTTGACTTCCTTGAACCTGTCGAGGTCCATCATCATCACGACGGCGATCTCATCTGCCGGACGGGAATGCTCTTTCGCCAGCTCTGTTTCGACGATCCGCTCGAAGGACGATCGATTGGGCAGCCCGGTGAGCGCGTCGTGACGGGCCTCGAACTCGATTCGATGGTGCAGCAACGCCTTGCGCAGGTTCGGCCCGATTTGCTCGGAAAGCGTCTGTAGCCGCTCGATATCGGCGCTGCGGAAGCGGCCATGCGCGCCGGTGCGCTCAGCGACCGCAATGAAGCCGACCACGCTGCTGCCCTCGCGAACCGGGGCGCACAGCACGTCGCCCATTGATGCCAGGCCCGCGAACCCGAGGTCATGAGACTCTGCAACGCCCAATAGCTGGGACTTGCGCAGCCCGATGATGTTGGCCCAGCGCGTGTCGTCTGCCGCCATGGGAAGGTCGGGGATATTTGCACCGAAGTGAGCGCGCAGCGCCCGGTCGGGACCGAACACGACAACCGCCGCGCGTTGGACTCGCAGCAGGTTGGCGATGTCGTTGACGGCCGCAGCCATTACCTCGTCGAGATCCAGGGAATGACCCACGCGACCGACGAACCCATGAAGGTCGTCAAGGTCGCGGAAGCGTTGCTCAAGGCGGCCGTAGCTCTGCATCAAACCCCAAAAGGCAATCAGCGGCGCCGCAGAAAGGAGAACCAGCCACGGCGAAATCAGCGTGGGCGCAACGACGGCGGCCGCGACCAACGCGTTGATGGGCGCCATCCATGCAGACAGCCGAAGCTCGCCAGCGAGTCGCTCTCGAATGTTGCCCTCGACCAAGGAGATGGCGATGCTAAACAAAACGGAACCGACGACGGTAGACAGCGTTGCCGCAGGCACGATTGCCACCAGTAGCGCAACGCTGGAGCCCGGCCAGCGGCCGGTCGCGAAGCGCACGACGTGGTACGCCACCGCTACCTCAAACGCGAACACAGCGGCGTTGAACAGCAGCTTGTAGTAGGCGCTGCGCCACTGCAATGTGATGACGGCCATGCTGCCGATGACCCGTGCGGCGATTGCCGGGCCGGGTGCGAGATAGATCAGCGCGAAGGCCATTGGCGCCTCCGAGAGCGAGAACGAAATCGCCTCGCGCCGAAACTCGAAGTGGAACACAGTCCGCTCGGCGACGCCGAACGCAACCGCCACCAGCGGAACCACCCACCACGGGGCGGGCCTGGTGCTCTGTGCGAGATCGGGCAGCAGCAGCGTCAAGGCCGTCGCCCCCGCGCCGACGAGTGCGGCCAGTGCACAGATTCTTGCTACAACCCCAGTTGCCGGGGCGTTCACGGTGCGGCGATTTTCGAGTTGTTGGCGCCGATCCGACCGGTCAGTGGTAGGGAGCGATGGCGTGTCCTGGCGATGAGATTACCCAACAACATGCTTCCTCCCCATGTGTCCGCATGAAACATGCAAATCGTAGTCACGTTGGCAGCGCTGGCGGCGGTCTATCGGGCGATGAATTTGACATTCGTGGAATCGTTCGCCCCATAGATTTCGTCTGAAATTCCTCAAGATGTTCGCAAGGCGGCCGATACCGAATCGGTATGGATCGGATTCGGTGGCGCGGCCTGGGGCGGTTTGTGGCGTATTCCGTCGCGACTGTGATTCCTGTGGTGTGGCTCGGGCTGGTGCTGTCCCAGACGTTTGCTGAGGAGGTTGACTCAGCTGTGCTGCGCGAAGGGGAGTCGCAATCGCGCGCCATCGTCGAGTCGGCAATTGAGCCGTTCCTCAGCGGCCAACAGCTCAACGCCGGTCTCAGTGACCGCGAACGCGAGATGTTTGCGCTCACCACGGGCAACCTGCTTCGCCAGGATCGCGTGCTGGCCATCCGAGTTCTCGGCCTCAACGGTCATACCGTCTTCGACGCTGAACGCCCAGATTCGACAGACGAAAGCTCCTCATCTCACACCGAGGCGTTGGACGCCATGGCCGAGGGCTGGGTCTCCAAGGTGGTGACGGTGAATCGCATCGGTGACTCAGCGAATTCTGTCGGAACCCCCGCGATCGTGTCCTTGATTGCAGTGCATTCGGCCGACCGACCCACCGAAGTCATTGGCGTGGTGGAGGTCGCGGTGCCGTATGAGCAGATAGCCGCCCAGCGCAAAGCGTCGTTCGACCGGCTGCGGTTCTCCGTTGTGGTCGGCCTGGCTGCAGTGTGGCTGGTCCTTGGTGTCATCTTGGCAACGGTTGCCCGCCGAATTCGTCGCCACAGCAAGCGAACAGAATTCATGGCGCTGCATGACGCGCTGACCGGCTTGCCGAATCGCGCATTGCACGCGGACAGGGTGTCGGCAGCCCTCGCCTCCGCAGGTCGGCTGGGCACCGATGTCGCGTTGGTGGTGGTTGACCTCGACCGCTTCAAGGAAGTCAATGACACGCTCGGTCATCGCAACGGCGACGAGTTTCTGCGCATCGTCGCCGAGCGGCTGATTGCGGCGGTGCGCCCGGGTGACACGGTTGCCCGGCTGGGTGGTGACGAGTTCGGCATCGTGCTGCCAGGCGCGACCGCCGAGTCCGTGGAAGGTATTCTTCGGCGGCTGCAGGATGCGTTGGGTCAGGAGGCAGAGCTTGCCGGTGTCGCTGTGTCGGCCGAGGCCAGCATGGGGTATGCGATGTGGCCCGAGGACGCTGACACGCCAGAAGCGTTGCTGCGCCGCGCTGACCTTGCGCTTTATGCAGCCAAGACGGCACGGGCAGCGATCGTGCGCTACCACCCCGGTATCGATGAGTTCGACCCGCAGCGGCTCGGATTGATCGCAGAGTTGCGCCGGGCGATCTCGTCCGGCGAGTTGGTGTTGCACTATCAGCCGAAGGTGGATGCCAACAGCGGTCAGGTCGTCGCGTTCGAAGCATTGGTGCGGTGGATGCATCCCGTTCGAGGGCTGGTGCCACCCAACGACTTCATCCCCATCGCGGAGAGCACCGGCCTGATCGGTCCGCTGACTCAGTGGGTGGTCGACTCTGCTCTGGCGCAGTTGGCGGAGTGGTCACTTGTCCGTCCAGGACTGTCGATTGCGGTCAACATCTCCGCTCGCAACCTGCGCGACGACCTGCCGGGTTGGATCCTCAATCGCCTGGCAGCGAACCGTGTGAAGGCATCACAGCTCGTTCTCGAACTCACCGAGACGTCGTTCGCGACCGACCCGATCCGGGCGACAGCATTGTTGGAAGAACTGAGCGCGGCTGGCGTGAGGGTCAGCCTCGACGACTTTGGGCAGGGCTACACGTCGCTCGGTTCGCTCGGTCATCTACCGGTGAGCGAATTGAAGATCGATCGCGGTTTCGTGGTGGCGATGGAGCACAGCGCTGAGGACCGCGCCATCGTGGCCTCCGTGATCGAGCTCGGGCACCAGCTCGGTCTGACCGTGGTTGCGGAGGGCGTGGAGACCGAAGAAGTCTTTGCCGACCTGCGCCGGCTCGGCTGCGACACGATGCAGGGCTACCTCTTCTCGCGGCCGGTGCCGGCCAACGAGGCGCTCGCCCTGATGGACCGACCCTTCGTCACTGCCTGATCGACGGCCTAGGTCTGCCGAGCGAGAAGGACTGGCGCGGCCTCTTCCAGATGGCGCACCCATTTCGATGGCGAGGCGGGCTCAACAATCGGGAGCACGACGAACTTCGTGGTGCCAACGGCGACGAACTGATCGATCGTGTCGATCAACGCATCCCATCCCCTCGGGATCAGCACAGATGGGTCGTCGAGGTCCGGGCGGCGCTTGGCGAGCCCTGCGAGCACGGCGTCGGGAATTGGGCCGGTCGCATAGGGAATGAGCGCGCCGTAGTGGTCGTCGTCGATCGATCGCCCATGTTCGGCGCACGTTGCCTCAATGACCTCTCGCCCACGCGCGGCGTCGGCGGCCGTGACGAAGCTGGGTAGCCAGCCGTCTGCCAAACGGCCAACGCGACGAAGCTCGGACGGTGCGATTCCGCCCAACCACACGTCGACATGCTGCTGCAGCGGCTTGGGCAGCACCTGCAACGCGTCGTAGTGAAAATGCTCGCCGTGATGTGTGAACGGTTCGGCTGACCAGCAGCCGCGCAACACCTGCATTGCTTCATCGAACATCTTGGCGCGAGCGCCGCGCTCGACGCCGAACGCCTGCTGCTCGTGCGGGTCCGCAACGCCGAGACCGAACGCTGGCAGCAACCTGCCGTTGGACAAACGGTCGAGGGTGGCCAGCTCCTTGGCGAGCACGATCGGGTTGCGCCCGGGCAGCACCATCACCGACATGCCGACCTTCAAACGCTTCGTCCGCCCGGCTGCATAAGAGAGAGCGACCAGCGGGTCGGGCGCCTCGCCGCCAATTCGTTCGCTCAACCACAAGCTGTCGAAGCGCAACCCCTCCAGGGCGTCCACCACTTCGCCGAAACCACTGTCATTCAGCTTCGTGCGCACGCCGAATCCAAAACCGATGCGGACCTTCATGGGTCGCATCGTGCCACAGAGTGCGGCGGTGCCGTTGAGCGGTGCCGTTGAGCGGTGGCCTTTAGCGGTGGCGCACGGGAATGCGGATGGGCTGACGTGCGGGTTGCACGCGGGTCCAGCTGGCGAAGGACGCAACGACGATGACGCCGACGATGAGGATCGGTTCGGCGACACGCCCAGCGAGCGCGACGACAGCGATGGCAGCGACAACGCTCAAGACGATGGCCAGCTTGATGTGCCCGGCCCAGTCGAAGCGTCCGACGGGGGAAGTGGGGTGCACGGTGTTCATGTGAGTAGAGACGTTTCAGAAGGCAACATCGATCACTTTTCGGAACGAATTCTTCAAACTGAAGCGAATGACACGCGATCGCCATGATCCGTCGTCGGCGGTTCCTGGACGGCGTGGCTGGACGCAGCGCGCGGCCTGGACACTAGGGTGCTGCGCCATGGGCATCCTCGACAAGCTCGACATGTCAAACCGGCTGGACCGCGACGAGTACGAAAAGCGTCTGGCTCAGGGGCAGCGCCGACTATCGCAGCTGCGGCTGCACCTCGGAGGGTTGATGGGTTCGGGCACGCTCGGGCCCGGCCTGCTCATCGTTGTGGAGGGCCCCGATGCATCCGGCAAGGGCGGTGCGATCAAGGCGTTGGTTGGGCATCTCGACCCCCGGCATTACACGGTGGTCTCCTACGCCAAGCCCACGCTGGAGGAGAAGAACCAGCACTTCCTGTGGCGCTTCTACCGCGAGCTTCCGGGCCTTGGCGAGATGGCGGTATTCGATCGCAGCTGGTACGGCCGAGTGCTGGTCGAGCGCGTCGAGGGTTTCGCCAATCGTATTGAGTGGCGGCGGGCCTACAAGGCCATTGTCGACTTCGAAGAATCGCTGTGTCACGAGAGCATCATCCTGGTCAAGCTATGGATGCACGTCACCGATGACGAACAGCTGCGCCGCTTCGAAGGTCGCGCAGCTGACCCGTTGAAGCGCTGGAAACTGACCGAGGAAGACTGGCGTAATCGCGAGAAGAATCGCCTGTACGACGCGGCGGCCGAGGAGATGTTCCTGCGCACGGAGCACAAGCTGGCACCGTGGGACATCATCGGTGGCGAGCAGAAGCGGTATGCCCGTATTGCTGTTTTGGAGACGGTGATCAGGCGCGTGGAGGAAGCAATGGTGCGCTGGGGCATCGAGGTGCCACTACCGGTCGACGAGCTGGAAGCCAGGCTGCGCAAAGACTGAGGTCGCGGGCTGGCAGCGGCCTGTTGTGTTGGATGGCCGTGGGAGATGGCCGAGTGAGATAGCCGTGTCAGATGCTGGGCCGGCGGTGGGCCCAGGGCTGGGCAGCTTCCAGTTGTGCCGCGACCTGGAACAGCAGATCCTCGCGGCCGTACGCGGCCACCAGCTGCACGCCAACCGGAAGGCCGCCTGGCGTCCAGTGCAATGGCAGGCTGATGGCCGGCTGGCCACTGGCGTTGAACGCCGGCGTGAACGGCACGTAGGCGGCAGCGCGAGCCATCGGCGCCATCGGGCTGTCAGGGTTGTTGGCGAAGGTGCCGATTTCGACAGGCGGCTCGCCGAGCGTCGGCGTCAGTAGCAGGTCCCAGCCGTCGGCCCACCACTGCTGCACCGCACGGCGGAAATCGACGGTGGCCGCCTGCGCCATCGCGAAGTCCACGCCACTCACGCTGCGGGCGAAGTCGGCCTGGGCCTGGTTGACGGGCTCAACATCGCCCGCCACGAGGTCGCGACCCAACTGCGCTGCGATGCGGGCAAGCCCGACACCCATGTTGGTGCTCCACAATGCACTGAAGCGGCGGCCGAACTCTGGGTCGGCCATTGCGGCTGGGAAGCCAGGCTCGATGTGATGGCCGAGAGACTCCAGCAGCGTCGCCGTGTTGCGGGTGGCGAGTGCGCACTGTTCGTGCACTGGGCCGCCGAGCGGGTGATGATCGAGCAGACCGATGCGCAGCCGGCCAGGGTCGACACCCAACTCTTGCAGATACGGCCTCGCCGGCGGAGCAGCGATCACGGTGTCTCCAACGCCGGGCCCGCGAACGGCGTCGAGCAGCGCGGCGGTGTCGCGAAGAGTTCGGCTGACGCACAGCTCAACGCCCAGGTTGCTCTCGTCGCGGTACGGCCCGAGGGTGATGCGGCCCTGAGTGGGCTTCAGGCCAACCAGTCCGCAGGCCGACGCCGGGATTCGGATGCTGCCGCCGCCATCGCTGGCGTGCGCAATCGGCACCATGCCCGAGGCGACTGCGGCCGCGGCGCCGCCGCTGGAACCACCGGGCGAATGGTCCGTGTTCCATGGGTTGCGGGTAGGGCCCCACGCCGTTGGCTCGGTGCACGGCAGGCTGCCGAACTCGGGGCTATTGGTGCGTCCGGCGATGACAAACCCAGCCGCCCGATAGCGAGCAACCAGCGTGGTGTCGGTGGCCGAGACCGGCATAGTGTCCTTCAGCGCCTGGTTGCCGTTGGTCAGCGGCTGCCCGGCATAGTGCGCCCAGAGATCCTTGAGCAGCGTCGGTACGCCGCGAAACGGTCCGGCGGGCAGCGGTCCGGCGGCTGTGGCGCGAGCTTCATCGAACCAGCGAATGATCACTGCGTTGAGAGCGGGGTCGATGGCCTCGATACGTTCGATTGCCGCGTCCAGCAGCTCCAGCGCCGTGGCGTCGCCGCGCTGGACGAGCGCGGCTTGATCCGTTGCATCGAGCCAACGTGTGTCATCTGCGAGTGAACTCATCGTGCCTGTGTAGCACTTGGTCAGTAGCTTGAGCAGAGCCGTGTCGTCTCCCGAACTCGTTTCCCCTCCACCTATGACCACCAAGCAAGTGCTCCGTTTCGGCGGCGTGCGGGCGTTGCTCATCGCGAACGGTGTGCTGTTTACCGGCGTCTCGCTGCAGGCGGCGGCGTTGGGGTTGCAGGCCTACAGCATCAGCGGCAGGGCTGCAGACCTTGGCTGGATTGGCCTCTGCGAGTTTCTGCCGGCGGCGCTGCTGGTCTTGGTGACAGGCACCGTCGCTGATCGCTTCGACCGCAAGCGCATCGCGATCTTTGCCATCGGTGGCGAAGTTGCCTGCGGCATTGCGCTGACCTGGTACGCCACCACCGACCCCACCGAAGTGCGACCACTGTTCGTCATCGCCTTTGCGTACGGCATCGCGCGCGCATTTTTGGCGCCCGCTACTCGTCCGATGCCGCCGATGGTGGCACCTGAGGGCGGCATCCCGCAGGTGATCGCTATGTACTCAGCCACATGGACTGGGGCCACCATTTTGGGCCCAGC
>JAYVVY010000044.1:0-16564 GCA_043786575.1 Ilumatobacteraceae bacterium | reverse complement strand
CATCGTGACGTCGGTTGGCCGGCGGTCGCGCGGGGCGCCGGCTGGCACGGCGAAGAACTTTGCATGCAGCAGTCGCTCGTTGGTCACATCGGCATCGTTCTCGAGCGTCATGTCGGCAAGGGTAGTGTCGCGCCCACCTGAGCGGAGCCATAGGGGCGCCGCCGTTACCTGGGGGTTTCCTTGATGATTGCACGCATTGGGCTTGGCGAACTGTTGTGGTCCCTGCTCGTCATTTACCTGATGGTGATGTACGTCATCATCGTGTTCACCGTCTACGTCGACATCTTCCGCAGTGACGACCTCTCCGGCGCCAAGAAGGCCATCTGGGTGCTGGGCCTGCTGTTCTTCCCGATCATCAGTCTCGTGGTGTATCTCGTCACTCGGGGGGACGGTGTTGGCATGCGTCAACTGGCCCGCGAGAAGGATTCGAAGGGCTCCGGCGGTGGCTCAGTACCGCCGCCGCCCACCCCCGCTACCGAGCTCAGCGTTGCCAAGCAACTACTCGATGCAGGCACCATCAGCGCCGCGGAGTTCGAGCAGATCAAGACGCGGGTTCTGGCCTAAACCCTGCTGCTCGCCTCGCCATCCGCTCCCGTTGCCAAGTGGCGTTGGGGAGGGACGGCGAGGCGAGGCACGTCGTTCGGTCAGCCGACTTCGTAGAAGAGCACTGCGTGGGCAAGTTCAGCGCCGCCGGCCTTGGAGATGCGCAACGTTGCCCAGTACTTCCCGGCGGCCTGACCCTTGGCGCTGGCACCGGTGACCGTGACGGTGACGGTGGCACCGACAGGGATCGGTGTGGTTGTGAACTTGGTCGAGCTGGGTCCGTTGATTGCTGCGGTAAGCGGCAAGCCCGTGGTGTTTGTCACGGTGATGGTCGCCGAGCGGCTCTGGCCGGAACCCGAGGGGATCCTGCCGAAGCTGACGCTGACCGGGTCGAGCAGTACGGTGGCTTTGACCGCGGAGAGTAGGTTCTCACGGCCAGCGCCAACGATGTTCGGGTCGCTGACCAGGGTGCTTCCGTCCTTGTAGCTCGTGAGCTGCCCCTCGTCGGCGGTGTTGACGATTGCCGACCTCACTTGAGCGGCCGGCCAGAGCGGGTGCTGCTGGCGGACGACGGCGGCAGAGCCCGCCAGGTGTGGCGACGACATCGACGTGCCGGAGAAGAATGCGAAGCACTCCTCACCGCCGCAATAGCTCCTGGGGATCGAGCTGAGCACGTTCACTCCCGGTCCGACGACGTCCGGCTTTACCCGCCGGTCGACATCGGTGGGGCCTTGACTGGAGAAGCCGGCCATGATGTCGACGCTCGTTGTCGACTGGTAGGCGAGTGCGAGGCTGATGGTGCCGCTCGAGTTGCCACTGAGTGCCAAGGCTGGACGGCCGACGAGCGCCGCCATGTACGCGGGGATGGTCGGCTGATCCGGCGTGCCGTCGCTGCCCATCGCGGTCGGGTCGCCGGCCACGTTGTTGACAACGATGACGGCGGCTGCGCCGGCGCCCTGGGCGTTGCGGACCTTCGTGGAGAATGAGCAGCTGCCGCGGCTCACGACGGCGATCTTGCCGGTGAGGTTTGCTGTCAGTGGGTCGCATGCCTTGCCGATCCCATCGGTATCAGCAGTTCCGCCCTCGGCGATTGCAAGGACCGCGGTGGTGTCGGCGGCGACCACTGCGAAGTCACCACTGGCAATCGCATAGTCATTGCTGCCGACGGTGAGCGTGGCGCCGACGAAGTGCGGCACCGTGCTGGCGCCAGAGGTGAGCGCCCGCGCCGCCATGCCGGGGGAGCCGACGGTGTCGTAGCCGGGGCCTTCGTTGCCGGCGGACACCGCGACGACGATGTTGGCACGATCGATGTTGTCGACGGCGACTGTCAGCAGGTCTTGGATGCCGTGCGAGCCGCCCCCGAGACTCATGTTGATGACGTCCATTCCATCGGACACGGCAGCGTCAAGGGCGTTGAGGATGTCTTCGCTGCGGGCGTCCTCGACGTTGTTGGGGAACACATTGTAGTTGCCCAGCAGTGCGTGCGGCGCTACACCGGAGATGCCGTACGGGATGGTGACACCATTGACCGTGGCCGGAGTCTGGTAGTTGCAGGCGATCGTGCCGGCGACGTGGGTGCCGTGATCGCCGATGGCCTCGGCGGTGTACTGCATTGACTTCGCCCTGTTGTTGAACACCCTGGCCACGATCACCTTGTTGTTCGTGAATGTCGTGTCGCCGAACTCGGGAACATCGGCATAGCCCAAGTCATCGAAGCAGGAGTGGCCTACATCGATGCCGGTGTCCACAACGCCGACCTTGATGCCGGTGCCGGCAGCGGCGCTCCCACCAGATGCTGCCCATGCATCCACAGCGGAGATGATGGCCAGGTCGGGGTCGTCAATCGTTGGCGAGTACACACCCTGGAACTCAACCCGTGCCGCGAGCGGCGAGCCGCGCAGCACGTCGAGGCTGGTGCCATTGAGCTCGAGGCTGACGGCGTTGAGGGAGGTATCGAACTCGCCGGTGACCTTCGCCTTGGGGGCGTTGGCGCGCAGCCAGCGCTTGAACTCGTTGCGTCGCGCCGACAGCTCCGCGCGGTATGACCGAACGTTCTGGCCGGCCCAATCGATCTTCTTGCCCTGCGCCGGCTTGGTCTTGGCAGCGGTGGTGATCGGGTCGCCAACCAACTGCACAAGAGCGCGTGACTTGTCGACCCCAGATGCGGTGGTCGAATCGGCCCCACCGTTGGGGGTTGCCGATGCTGTGGTGGACATGCCCGCCACTCCGGCGCTGAGCAGCACCACTGAGGCGGCCGCGGTAAACCAACGTGTCGTCATTCTTCGAGTCCTTGTCGTTCGGAAGTTCGTTGAGGGTGTCGTTGAGGTTGGAAAGCCATCATCGCGGACGAGGCCGGACTGGCACAAACGTTCCATTGGCCCGAGGAATGGTCTAGCACGTTGCGAGTGCGCGCGAAATCAGTCGTCCTGATGTTCGATGGCGTCGAGGAAGGCCTCGACGTCTTCGTCTTCACCGCCGACGAGCCAGATGACCAGCTCTTCGTCGTTGCCTTCTTCATCTTCGTCGCGCCAGGGCAGCATGCCCTCGACGCTGTAGCGGTCGACAGTGATGTCCTCGTCGCTGTCGTCGCCCACGGGGGCAACAACGGCCAGCTCGACCTCCGCGTCGGGCGGCTGGTCCTTCAGCATGTCGATCAGTTCGCTCACTCGCATTTCGTGTGCCTTTCGGGTAAGTCGTACGGCGCTCAGTCGTTCAGTGGCTCAGTCGTACGGCGCTCAGTCGTTCAGTGGCTCAGTCGTTCAGGGGCTCGCTCGTTCTAGGGCTAGTCGTCGCCGAGCCAGTGACTAGCACAGTCGAGCAGGAACAGGCTGACATCGCGGCACTTGTCCAGTGTGTCGCAAAAGACCTTGTCGTCAGCGAGGTACACCTCGGCGAGGTCGACCGGAATACGCGCCAAGATGGACAGGCTGCGCTCGGGTGCGTCGGTGACGCTGGCAAAAGAGTCGATGGCAGAGACTTCGAGGGGCAACGAGATACCACCGACACCGGCGAGCTCGGTAGCCAGCACCAATAGGTCGGGCGGGTGCGGCAGTGGCGGCAGCGTCCAAGTGAAGATCAGCGGAAACATGAAGCCAGTGGGCGGGTCGCCATCCGGGTCGTCCAGCTTGACGACCTCATCCTCGAAACCGAGTAGTGCCCGCGGGTCGACTTCCAGCGACAGGTGCAAGTCGATGGGGCCACTGCATGCTTCCTCAGGGTGCAGATCGACCTCCCACAACTGGCGCAGCGAGTAGGTCTCCACAAAGTGGCGCTCGTCGTGCACGTGAAACCCATGATCAACCGCGTGACCCTTCAGGTCGGCCACGAAACCGGCGACATCGATGACGGCCACAACGATCCTTCCTGGAACTGCGGTGATGGGAACTGCGGTGGACTTTTTTGATGGGTGCTGCGGTGACGCTGCCAGCGACACTACCGTGCGGAGCCGATGAACCCTGATCGCTTGAGCCTGCTGCATGAGGTTGCCGATGCGGTGGCCGCTGCCTTCGCTGAGATCCGCGACTTCGGGCCATCGGGCGACCGCGAGGGGCAGTACACGCTCGACGTGGTGGCGAACGACGCGGCGCTGAAGGTGTTACGTCGCGCGGGCGTTGGGGTGCTGTCGGAGGAGAGCGAGTTCGAGACTGGGTCCACCGGTGAGGTAGTCGTGATCGACCCCATTGACGGCAGCACCAACGCCAGTCGTGGTGTGCGTTACTTCGCGACTGCGATGTGTGTGGTCGACGCCGACGGGCCGTCAGTGGCGCTGGTGGCGAACCAGGCAACGGGTGAGCGCTACTGGGCGACACGGGGTGGGGGAGCGTGGTGCGACGGCGTGCGCATTGGCCCAACCGACTGCGTTGACGTCACCGATTCAATCATCGGAATGAATGGCCTGCCGCCGCATCCGCTGGGTTATCGGCAGAGCCGAGTGCTGGGAGCGGTCGCCCTCGACCTGTGTCACGTAGCCGCCGGTGTGTTTGACGGTTACGTCGACTGCGTCACCGAGGCGCACGGAGTGTGGGACTACCTCGCGTCAGTGTTGATCTGTCGCGAGGCTGGCGCTCACGTTGTCGATCTGCACGGCCGCGACCTGGTCGTGCTCGACCACGCTGCCCGCCGCACGCCGGTCGCCGCTGCGACACCCGAGCTGCTTGCCTCGCTGCTGGCCGCCCGCGCCGGCATCTAAGGCTCGTGCAGCACAGTGGGCGAAGTAGCCAACCCCGACGACCACGATGACGTCGCCGACGCTGAACACATTGGCCAGTGGCCACTCACTCGGGATCGCGAAGACGTCGCCCAGCCATGCCAGGCGGGGTGAGACGACGACGTTGGAGTTCTCGAAGCCACCTGTCAGCGCGTCGAAGCCAGCGGTGCGCCACGCCCACGCCGACGCCGGCATGGTGCCCCCGTTGGCCGCAATGGCGGCCAAGTTGAGCCCCGCACCGACAGCGATCCACATGGTTCCGGGAAGACGCCGATTCGCCCACATGAAGGCGGCGGCCGCCGCGAACGTCAGGAGGTGAAGTGCCTCGCCGGCCATCTCGGGAAACCCTGGGATCAACGTGATCAGCAGCTGTGTGCCGATGCTCAGCCACACCAACCACACGTGGCGGAGCGTCAGCTGTGCAAGTGGTGCGAGCGACCGTCCGCTGAGGGGAACGGTGAGCACTGCGAGAATGGCGGCAACGACGATGATCACGAGGCGGCGTGTTCCAGCTCGGACATTGACTGCCGGATAGCCAGCCACTCGACGAGCTCGGGCATGGGGATCGGCTTACAGATCAGAAAGCCTTGCGCAATGTCACAGCCCAGCGCGGCCAGCGTCAGCCACGACTCCTCGGTCTCCACGCCTTCCGCCACGGTCTCGATGCCCAGGCCGTTGGCGAGCCCGACGATGGCTCGCACAAGGTGCTGCTGGCGCAGGCTCTGCGAAATGCCGTCAACGAAACTGGCGTCGATCTTCAGTCGATCGACGGTGAAATCGCGCAGCATTGCAAATGACGAGTAGCCGGTACCGAAGTCGTCGATAGCCACCTTGACGCCGGCCTCGCGCAGTGCGCTGATCGCAAACAGGCTGCGTTCGGGCTCGCGCACGATGGCGTTCTCGGTGATCTCCAGCTCCAGCTGTTCGGGCCGCAGGCCCGACGACTGCAGCGCTTCGAACACACTGCCGGGGAAGTGTCGGTCCATCAGGTTGCGCGCGGAGACGTTGATCGAAACCCGGATGCCGAACCTGTCCACGAGCGTGGAGTCGCCGGTCGCGCGGGTGAGCACCCACTGAGTCAGCGGCCCGATGAGTTCGGTGTGCTCGGCAAGGCTGATGAAGTCGCTCGGCGGGATTGGGCCGAGGGTGGGGTGTGTCCAGCGCAGAAGGGCTTCCGCACCGACGGTGGTGCCGTCGAGGAAGCGAGTGAGCGGCTGGTAGTGAATCTCCAGCTGGTCGTTCTCCGCCGCCGACGAGAGCTCGCCGAGCAGGCCCAGCCGGCCGTGCTCGGTCCGTGCGCCGAGCGTCCTGTACGCCTCGACTCCGGTGCGGTAGCGCTTCGCTCGGTACATTGCGACGTCGGCGGCGCTGGTGACCTCCTCGACAGTGCGACCGTGGCGAGGGATGAAGGCCAGCCCGATGCTGACGCCGACACAGAGCGGAAAGCCGTCCACCATGATCGGCTGCGTGAGGTCGCTGCGGAGGCGCTCGGTGGCCGCAATGATTGCCGCCTCGCTGCTGACGTCAGGAATCAAGACCGCAAACTCGTCGCCACCGAGACGGGCGATCACCGCAGCGGTCGGCGCCGACGCGGTCATCTGGTCGGCAATTCCCTGCAAGACGCGATCGCCCGTGTGGTGGCCAAGGCGATCATTGACCTGCTTGAAGCCGTCGAGGTCCAGCAGCAACACGGCGCCGTGCACATCGCCATCAAGGTTCGCCTCGAGGTAGCCCTCGAGATGCTGGTCGAAGGAGCGTCGGTTGAGTAGCCGGGTGAGGCTGTCGTGGCCGGCTTCGTGCGCACGACGCAGAGCCTGCTGCGTGCTCTGGTAGATCAGTAGCGCAGTCACCCCAAGCAGCGGCAACATCAACAGGCTGTAGGTGATAGCCACCACGAAGATGGGGGAGAGCGCGAGCAGTGCTCCGTCGGCGGAGATGCTGAGGAAGAAGCTGCGGCCCATCATGGAGCGCACACTGGTCTTGTAGTGGAGGGCCAACACGATGCACGTCAGTACGCCATTGGAAATGAATACCAACACGCCCGCCACAACAATGCCGATGGCCCAGCGGTATGAGGGCCGGCCGTCGTCGGTGAGCGGCGTGCGCAAGCCGATGAGCTGCAGCATCATTGCACCAGCAGCGAGTGAGGCAGTGATTTGGGCGGCGTTGAACAACACCTTTGACGCCGCCTTGCGATCGCGCAGGTCGACGAAGACCGTGCAGCCCGTCATGGCCACAATCGCGATCACGGGTGAGCCCAAGAGCACGATCGCAAACGCGAATGCCCAACCCGGTGTGACTTCGCCGCCATCACCGAAACGGAACCACTTGGTTCGCGTCTCGCCAACGAACAGCAGCACGATGAAGATGGCGACGTACACCCCCTTACCAGGAGCGACGATGGCTTCTTCGAGAACCCAGACAAGCGTCGTCAACCACAGCGCGACCACAGCTACGAGCGCGATGTACGCGTTCAGAACCTGCTGTGTCGGATGGTTCGACAGCTGTCTCGCGTTCATGTCCCTTCCTTCTTGTCGGCGTGATGCCGGCACACCAAGCGGGGTGCGTCTGCCCGTCGCAGACGCACCCCACTCGGGGTCTTGCTATCGGCTTAGTTCCACTTAAACGGTGCCCCGACAGTTGCCACGAGGGCGACTACCGTCGCAATTGCTGCAGCCGCGCGGACCGGTCCGTATTTGAGCTTGTTCACTTTGACCACCCCCACTTGCGGGGCGCGGCAACACTTGCGACCAGCAACACCATTGGTGCCAGTCGGTAGATAGTGAGTCGTGCGTTGTTGCGCATTGCCTTCCTCCGTCTGGGCGATTTGATTTCCACAGACGGCACGCCCTAAGACCCGCTTGCGTGGGAAGTTCTAATCACATCGTTCGTTTGTGAACAGACTGCGCAGCTCAAGTGTCTTTCAAAGGTTCGTCAACGCGGCGCGTCGTCAAGATCTCGTTGACCTGCGACGATGCCAATGTCAAGGGATGGGAGTTGTGTTGGGCCATTCACATTCCGTGGGATTGAGTCACTCTGCGGAAAGTTGAGTGGTGCCCGAAAGGGCTGCGAATAGGTCGTACGAACTACTCCAGTTGGGCGCGGTAGCCGAGCGACGCCCTCGTAGCTAGCCTCCATGGGAGTCGGGCGCGTAGCTCAGCGGTAGAGCGGTACCTTTACAAGGTATTGGTCGGGGGTTCGAGACCCTCCGCGCCCACTCGTCGTCAGAATAACAACGTCTGACCTGCTCACGGACCATCTTGCATGTCCGATCGCTCGGTAGGTCCGTCTTCTCATTCAGACCCCTCTCGGTAGTCGTCGCGGACTCTGCGGCCCAAGCTCGAGCGCCCGCTCTGCGAACTGGCCGGGTCAGGCACTCGTGGGTTCGCAAGTGTCAAGATCCCGGCCGCGACCATGGGACGCGCGACTTGGGCCGTACCCGAGTAGGTGGTCCCGTTCGCCGGATCACGATCCCCGAACGCGAGATCATGGCCGCGATCGCCCAACTCAAGGCCTCCCCGATGCCGGCCATGCGAGCCGGTGGATTCTGGGTGCAGGCGAACTTGGTGGCCGACAGCGACCCGCCCGCAGCGATCGATCTGTACCAACAGGCGATCGACCTGAACTCCGGGGGGGGGGCGAACTCCGGAGGAGATGTGTCGCTCGATGCAGCTCGAACTGATCGCGAAGAAACGCGCCCGCGATCCACTCGAACGGCCGGGAAACTGACGCCGAATTCCATGGTGGTTATCATCACAGAATAGTGACTACAATCATGGTCATGTCTGAGACACTGCCGTTGGCGAACGTGAAGTCGAAGTTCTCCGAAATGGTCGACCGGGTTGAGCACACCCATGATCGGATCATTGTCACCCGCAACGGGCGGCCAGCTGCCGTGCTCATCAGCCCCGAGGAACTTGCGTCGCTCGAAGACACCCTCGAGCTGCTCTCCGACCCAGAGGCGATGCGTCAACTCGACGAGTCACGACAGGCGTATGCCGCTGGCGACTTCGTAACCGGCGACGAACTCCGCAGCCGCTACCTCGCCAAGTGAGCGTGGAGGAACCCGGCTACTCGCTGCGCGTCACCGGTCCCGCCGAACGACAGCTCAACCGGCTCCCCGAAGGAACCGCAGCCGCCATCGTCGAATTCATGCTCGGCGCACTCCTCGACAACCCGCATCGACTCGGAGGATCACTACAACGCCAGCTGGCCGGCATGCGGTCGGCTCGACGCGGCGTGTACCGCATCATCTACGAGATCGATGACACCGGCCGACTGGTGATCGTCTACCGCATCGAGCATCGCGCCACGGCCTACCGACCCCGCTGATCGAACCTGCCCGGTAATCGCGCAGCCCAACGGACATCCAGGCGAGCGGTATCCGCCGAACTGTGGCGACCGTGTTCGCCCAGAGCCGCCCACAATGCCGCTCGACAGATGCCATCGGCGCGTCACCTACGTGCCGGTCTGGGGTATCCGTAGGTATGAGCCGCACCATCTCGCCGCGAGAAGCAGCGCGAGCTACACGTCTCGGAGGGCTGAGGGTCGGCCGGGTGGGCGAAGCTGGATGCCGGTGTGATGGCAGCCGCATGGCGGTGACCCGCTGGCTCATCGACAAATCAGCGCTCACCTGTATCAACAGCGCAAGCGACGAGTGGCTGTCACGGATCCAACGGGGCCTGGTGAGGATCTCGACGGTCACGTTGCTCGAGATCGGCTTCGCGACACGCAACGGCGCAGAACACCGCGTGACGCTCGGCGAACCGCCGGTGTCGTCGATGAACGTTGAACATCTCACGCCGGCAATCGAAGGTCGTGCCGTCGAGATTCAGATGCTGCTGGCGGACTGTCGCCAGCATCGAGCGCCGTCGATTCTCGATCTGCTGATCGCTGCGACCGCAGAGATCGCGCGACTCACTGTGTTGCACGTCGACAAAGACTTCGATCTGATTGCCGCGATCACCGGCCGATCCATCGAACGCCTCGACGTCTGACGCTCGGCCTTTCGAGCGCCCGGGCGTCGCCGTGTGGCCGCTCACCGTGGTGGATCCGGGTGCGGCTGCCCCATCGATTGCTGCGTAACCGGCGGGAGGGTCACTACGCTCTGGACGGTGGCTTGCCACAAGAGGACCGAGGCCCCGGCCTTGAAACTTCGCGCCGCAGCGGCGCGCAGAGGGAGACGACGATGGCAGAAATCACGCTTCTGGACGGAGGAATGGGGCAGGAGCTTGTGGCGCGCTCGGGCGACGAGCCGACGTCGCTGTGGGCGACACGGGTGATGATCGACCATCCCGGGATGGTGCGGTCGATCCATGAGGATTACTTTGCCGCAGGCGCGACGGTGGCCACGACCAACACCTACGCCACCCACCATGACCGGCTGGAGCGGTTCGATCTGGATCATCTGTTCCAGGCGCTTCACTTGCGGGCACTGGCTGAAGCGCATGAGGCGCGGGGCACGCGAGTGGCGCGGATTGCGGGGTCGATCGGGCCGCTGAAGGCGAGCTATCGCCCCGATCTGGCCGAACCAGTCGAGGTCGCCGCGCCGAAGTATGCCGAGGTGGCGCAGATTCTGGGGCCGCACGTCGACATGATCCTGTGCGAGACGATGGCCTCACTGGCGATGGCCGAGGCTGTGGCGCAGGGGGCGCAGGCGTCAGGCAAGCCGGTCTGGCTGTCGGTTTCGGTTGATGATCAGGACGGAACAAAGCTGCGGTCCGGCGAGCCTGTGGCGGATCTGGCCGGGATCGTGGAGCGGTATCCCGTGGCGGCGGTGCTGGCCAATTGCTCGCTTCCCGAGGCGATGGCGGCGGCCCTGGGGCAGCTTCGCGGGCTCGGACTGCCGTTCGGGGCCTACGCCAACGGCTTCACGCACATCAGCGGCAACTTCCTGAAGGATGCGCCGACGGTCAAGGAACTGACCCATCGCCAGGACCTCACGCCCGAGAAATATGGTGATTTCGCAATGGCCTGGGTCGGGATGGGGGCGACGATCGTGGGGGGCTGCTGCGAGGTGGGGCCAGCCCATATCACCCATCTGGCCGGGCGGTTGCGCGCCACGGGACACGAGATCGTTTGATTTCGACTCACGGACGCCGGTATAGGTCGACAAGGTTGTCGACTTCGGATCGGGTCAGCCGCCGTTGCCGTTGGAGCTTGGTCGCGGTTTCGGGGTCGACGAGGGCCGGGCCAAGCTCGCCGCCGACGCTGACTACCTGAAGAAGATCACCGCGACCAAGGACCTCTTCATCCCCGGATCGGGGCGAGTCGGCTGGTTGACGCGGATCGTGTAACACGGGGCGAGTGCCTGGTCGGTCACTGTCGCTACCGACCAGCGCCGCCCCTGCCCGTACTGTGCGGCGGCCAGAGCGCCGGTCTCATCGTTCTTCTTGTGCATCGGCGTCAGTCGAGCGACGTCAGACTGGTCGAGGTGGTGCATGACGGTGGTCCTGTGGACCTCGTACCGACGGACGAGCTTCTCGATCGAGGCGCCGGCTCGGTATTGCTGGATCACCTGTTTGATCTCCGCGTCGGTAAGTCGGCGGAGCACAGGGTTTGAAAGCCGTCCCTGATGGTCCACAGGTCGTTGTCAGAGTCACAACGTTTGCCAGCTCGGCTGACACGGAAGTCAATCCGACAGCTTGGCGGCGACACCATCGATGCGGGGGAGGAGCTTCGGAAGCCCGATGCGCTCGACCCACTTGCGCGCTTCGTCGAGACGGCGCCGTCCATTGGCGAGATCGCCGGCCGAGCCGAGACGCGCCTCCATCAGCGCTTCGTCACAACACACGTAGGGCAGGAGTAGGACGGCACCTTGGTCGGTGAGTCGGTCGTGGGCGCGCTGGAACCATGCGCGTGCTTCGTGATTGCGGCCGGCGAGTGCGCTCAGCACGGCGGCATCCCAACGTCCGTCGGTCTCGAGCCGGCAGAAATCGGGCTCGAGGACCTTCGCGTGAAGGTGATGCTCGAGCAGGGTGGCATGCTCGGCGCGATCGGCGATCCACGATGCCTGGGTGGCGGCGTGGATCGCGGCCAGGGAATTGAGGGCACCAATGTGGGCGCGCTCGATGACGACGAGGTTCTTGCTCACTTCGAGCATGCCGGCTTCGTGGTCACCGAGCGCCACGAGGCAAAACCCTCGCATGATTCGCATGTCGCCGCAGAGCCACCGCGAGTCCTCCCGCGCGGCGAGCATCTCGAGGTGCTCGACCGAGGGGCAGATCTGCGCGGCGTCATCGTCGACGAGCCATGACCGGACCTGGGCGAGTGCCTCGAAGTGCGTTGCCGCGTTCGAGCCCGGCTCCACGCGGGGCATCAGTCCCTCGCCTTCGGCTTGGAGCTCTGCGACGGCATCGAGCTCGCCGAGCACGAGGTGCAGCCGTCCCAGCGCACCACGCATGAACACCGCCGTGGAGACGAGGCCGGTGCGGTCGACCCGAACGATCTGCTTGCGGACTTCGAGGGCGGCTTCGCGGTAGAGCCCGGGACCTTCGAAGCAAAGACGAAGCGCCAGCGACCGGCGGCCCTGGCGGTAGTCGGCGAGCACGGCTGCGGCAGAGGGGTGCAGATATGTCGTGGGCCGTTCGCGGGGCTCGAGCCGGCTCGCAAGCTCCTGTAGCTGGTTTCGGGCAGGGGAGTCGACGGCGATGCCAGGGTTGTCCGGATCGAGGAACTCGGAGTGCTCGATCTCCCAGGCGAGCAGCTGCACCGCCTCGGCACCGGTCGGGTCGAGGGCCTCGCGGTACGGCTCGGCAAGTCGTCCGATCGACCATCCCGAGTTCAGGTCCACCTTGTCGGAGTAGCGCCCCAACCGAGTGGCGAGCATGCACGCAGCCCTGCTCCCATCGGTCTGCGCGGCAGCATCGACGGCGTGACGAGCGTGCACCACAGCTCCGTCGCGGTCGCCAGCGCGGATCGCCGCCCGCGCCGCTCGCTCGAACAGCTCTGGTGCACGGTCGTCGTTCTCGGGGAGCAGCTCCAACGCGATCGAGATGGCGTGCTGTTCCTCGGCGGGCGCGAATCGTGAGGCGGCGTGTTCGGCAGCCAGTAGTGCGTACCCAACCCCACGTTCAGCGCCGGGCAGAGCGGCCGAATGGAAATAGTGGCGGGCCAGCACGATCGCCTGCTCGGGGTTCGGGTCACGGTCACAGCGCTTCTCGAGCTGCTCGGCGATCGCTCGATGCAACCGCACCTGACGGCTGGGATTCAACTCCGCCCACAGCGTGTGGCGGAACAGGGCATGCTCGAAGACATACCGATCGAGCCCGTCGTCGGCGCGGACCACACGCGCCGCCAGTGCCTCATCGATGGCGTCCAGCGCCGCGTTCTCATCCAACCCAGCCAACACCGCAGTGTCGGTGAGGTCGAAGCCCGCATCGAAGGCGGCCGCAACACCCAGCAGTCGGTTTGCCTCGACCGACAGGCGCGCCAGCCGTCGGCCGATCACTTCGCGTACACCCTCGGGGATGCCCAGCGTCTCGACTCGGTCGACGATCCACCTGCCGTCCTGGCTGCGCGCCCGGCCTTCCTCGATGAGGTGCAGGATCACCTCGTGTACGAAGAACGGGTTCCCACCCGTCTCCTTGGTGATCGCTGCCACGAACTCGGGTGGGATGTCCTCGAGCGCCAGACCCGCCAACAGCTCCCCGACCGCAATCGAGTCGAGCCCCGACAAGGCGATCCGCCGGACACTTGGGTCACGCCGCCACGCAGCAAGTACATCGGCCAACGGATGACGGCGATCGAGGTCGACCTCGCGGTAGGCGACGATCACCAACACTGGCAGCTTGCAGGCCCGCCGCACCAGGTGCCTGACCCAGCCCACCGTGGCTTCGTCGGCCCAATGAGCATCATCGACCACCACCACCAACGGAGCGACACCAGCGACTCGGACGGCGAACTGGGCGAGGGAATCCACCATCCGATCCCGTTCCGCTTCCGGCGCCACCGGCGTCGGTTCACCGATCTCGCCGCCGAGCGCATCTCGAAGGGACGGCGCGATACGCGCTACCAACGCCGCGTCGGTGCCGAGCTGGCCGACGAGCACGTCCGAGGGGGTGACCCTGAGGTATTCGTCGAGCATCTCCGTGACCGGCCCGTATGCGCGGCCCTCGCCTTCGTAGGCGGCGCCCCACCACACCAACGCGCCGCCCGCTTGCAGCGTCGCTACAAATTCATGGAGCAGCCGTGACTTGCCAATCCCCGGCTCACCGGAGACCAACACCGCGCCGCCAGCGCCGGTTTGGGCGCGCTCCCATGCATCGGTCAACACACCCAACTCCAGCGTGCGACCCACCCACGGCGTCGTCGACTCCGCCGGCGCGGACTCGATCGGCGTCCAGCCGATCTCGTAGGCAGGCACCGCCTCATCCAAGCCTTTCAACATCAGTTCGCCGATCGGGCGGAATTCGACGCCCGCCCGCCCCCGGGCCAAGACACGGATGATCTCCGCGGCCAGGATCTGTCCGGGCGCCGCCGCTGCTTCCAACCTGGCCGCCTCCACGACAGGCAGACCAAAGCAGTCCCCGTTCTCCCACGAAACATCCCCCGCGCTGATCCCTACTCGAATGGCCAACTCCAGCCGCCGACGTCGACCCATCGCCTCTACGGCCCGTTGCATCGCGACTGATGCCTTCACCGCATCCGAGGCAGAGTCGAACGCCGCCAGGATTCCGTCGCCAGCGCCTTTCACCACTCGACCCCGGTGCGTCACGACCGCATCGGCCAGGATCGCGTCGTGTTCGCGACGCAACTCGTCGGCCACCTGCTCTCCCAACTGCGAGCGCAGCGCCGTCGAACCGACGAGATCGGTGAACACGATCGTCGCGGTCCCCGTTGATGACGTCACTTTGGTGATCCTATTGCGTCCTCGACCGTCGGCTTTCAAGTGGCCCTCGGTGGGCAGGTCCAGATCGCTGCCATTGGGTGAATTCGCAACCGGCGAACTCGCCCACCGGCTCCTCACCCAAGTCCGCGCCGATCACCTCGACGAGCCAAGCACACCCTGAGCGGGTGGACGGATCAGGCACACAGTGCGCTCACCAGCGACGGCGTCCCGAACCGCTCCTCACCGGCGGAGTGGTGGAGGCCACGGCGTCCCGAGCCTGCACCATATCGCTCGCCACAACTGCGAGCGACTCGCCCGCCTCGTAGAGTTCCGAGGCCAAGGCGACGGAGTCGCCGGTTACCTTGCGAACCACGCGTCCGCGGGCCCCGGCCGAGCGCCCGCGCGCTTTTGACGCCAGCGTCGTGACCGATCTCGACCAGGCACCCCAGGATTTGATCGAGCGGACCCGTACGAGGATTCACCAGCGGATTGCTCAAACCGAGGCTCAGCGAGGGTGAGCAATGAACGTGGCGAGGTCCGCGCCGCGCGGGCATCGCCGGTCGTTAGTTCTCGTTGTCAGCGCTTGGCTCGAAACCGAAGTCTTCAGGGAACTGCACGGCGTTACGCCACCAAGCTTCGGTACTTGCTGCGTCTGCCGTTGCAAGATCGAGCGGGTTCCAAATGAACGCTTGCTCGGTCTGTTCGCCCAGAGCCAGCAGTCGGTCACCGAGTTCCACCTGCGTTGTACCCCATTCCTCGAGGGCGATGGCGAGGTCGTCGTGGCGCGCGAGTGAGTCGAGCAGGCTGCTCACATTGTGGTAGCCCTTGAACACTCCGGAACCGGTGTGTGGTTGGGCGACGGTTCCTGCATCGCCGATGAGGCACATCCGTCCGAGGTGGTAGCGCGGTGCGCGAATCGTGTAGATCAACTGCACATAGGTGTTTTCCGTCTTGTTCACAACCGCGGCGAAGGCATCGGGGAGTTCGCCGGCCATCAGCGTTCTCAACCGCTGCTGTTGGTCGGGATGTAGCTCGCCGGGTGGGATGGTGCCGACCCGGAGGGTGCCGCTTCGATCGATCATGAACGAATCCAACTCGCCCTCCGGTAACGGAATGTACGACGCCCAGTTGACCAGGCGCTCGCCACCCTGCGACGAACCGTCGGCGCCGGGCACGAAGTACGCGACGAAGCTCCCCGGCATAGTTGGGAACGACAGCCTCGGAACGGTCGACCCCAGAATGTCGCCGTGGTCCATTTCCCGTTCCGGAAGCAATCCCCGCCACAACATGTACCCCCGGTACCGCAAGTCAACTCCGGGACACATGAGCGAACGGCCGATCGACTGATAGCCATCGGCCCACACAACGAGATCAGCATCGGCGCCGGAGCCGTCCTCAAAGGTCAGATCGACCCCACCCGATGCACTCTCGACCGCACTGACAACGCCCGCGCCTCCGTGATAGTGATCGTCGGACACCCGGCTGCGGAGCGCGTTCCACAACGACGTCCAATGGAACATCGCGAATTGCGATGGCATCTGCCACGGCACAAAGCCGTACGTGGGTTCGAGCGGGGTTCGCACTACGAACGGCATCGACGAGCAGGCCAGGAAAGGGAAGTCGCGGCTGACAAGATCCTGCTTCATCAGGTCGGCGAGGAGCGGACCTGGGGTGCCTATCCCACCGCCCCTGCCGACGAGACCACCTCGCGATCGCTCGAAGACGTGAACGTTATGTCCGGCGCGGCCAAGCAAGATCGCCGCCGAACAACCAGCGATCGAGCCGCCCACAACCGCAATCTCGAGTGGATTCACAGGTGCCTCCAGTCCGGACTTCACCGCAGGCTAGCTACCGTGCGACTGAGCGGCGGTGTCCACCAGTGACGCGACTTGCCACGACCTTCGGGAAGATCCTCGATCACCCATTAGGCAGATTCGCTGATCCGCCTACGGAGGCCGCGACGTTGGCTGTGCCGTCTCCAATCG
>JAYVVY010000043.1:0-26788 GCA_043786575.1 Ilumatobacteraceae bacterium | reverse complement strand
CGAGGCCATCAGCGCCGCCTACCGCGTGCCCACTACCAGACGCGGTGTGCTCCGCACCGGGCCGCTGCGTGCTGAGCGCACGGATCCGCTGGGTCTGTGCAAGCGAGTGGTCTGGCTCGCTGGCGCGGGCGAAGTACTGGTGGTGCCCGAGCGAGTGCCACTGGCCTTCCCCGGTACCGGCAGTTCGGGCCGTTTGGGCCAACACCTACGGATGAAGGCCTTTGGGCAGACCGGTTCCGAATTTCACTCGCAGCGTGAATACACGGCGGGCGACGATCTTCGGCGAATCAACTGGAAGACATCTGCGCGCGCTGGGACGTTGATCGTTCGCGAGACCGCAATGGAGGGTGTGCAACGGTGCGTCGTGGTTCTCGACACGTTGGCCGATGGGTACGACGAGGATGGCTTCGAACGGGCGGTCACGGCAGCCGCCAGTGTCGTCGCGGCCGCCTCGGCTGTCGGCATCGCGACGCGACTCGTGGCCCCTCAGATCGACCTACGCGGCCAAGACGTCGCGCCGCAGTCGTTGCGCTGGCTGGCCACCGTCACACCCGGTGATGAGGTTGTGGACCACACCGCCAGCGGGCGTACCAGCGTTGATGGTCTCGGCCTGCTCGTGGTCGTCACCACGCACGCGACGTCGCGGGCGGCCACAGCGGCGCTCGCTGCAGCCGGCCCCGACGAGTCGGCGGTCTTCGTGACCACGATGAGCGCGGTGGCTGGCGGCAAGGGTTTCCACGTCGACGGCACCTCGCTCGAACGACTTCGTCACGGCTGGAACCAGCTGGTTCTGGGTCGCGCAGGAGCATTTGCATGAGCAGCACCGCCAAGGAGCCGACTCGGCTGGAGGCAGCGCAGTTGCCGGCCACCATCTGCGTGACCGCGCTGACGCTGGCGACGGCCCTGTCGCTGTGTCGTGTCTTCCCTGACTGGGACTATCTCAACGACATGGTGCTCGTCGCATTAGGGACGCACGCGGTCGCTCTGTTACTCCGCATCGGCCGTGTTCATGTGCTGGTCGCACTGCCATTGCTGCTCCTCACCATCCTCGAGCTGATTTCGATCGTCTATTACCGAGACACACTCAGCGGCCCGTTCCCCACCTCGCGCACGTTTGACGTCATGCGCATCGATCTGCGGCTGGTGATCGATCAGTTTCCCACGGCGGTAGCCCCCGTGCCCAGTGTCGGCAACTACGCGGTGGCGGGCGCCGTCGCCATTGCAGTCTGCGCGGCGTTGTCCGACACCTTTGCGTTCCGCGCGTTCGGTCGCATGGAGGCCATCGCGCCTGCGGGCGTACTGTTCATTTTCACCGCCGCACTGGGTACCGACAACCATCGCGTCGGCGTCGCTGCGTTGTGGATTGCCGTCGCCCTGTTGACCGTTGCCGTGCTCCGTTTCCGCCACACCAGCGAGGAAGCCACCTGGATGGGTGCTCGCCGAATGACCTTGCTCGCTGCACTGCCGGCCGTGCTGGTGACGTTCGGGCTCACCGCCGTTGTCGCTGCCACCGTCGCGCCGCGCCTGCCCGGTGCCGGCGAGCGGCCGCTGGTTGACACTCGGAACCGACAGGGCAGCGTCACCGAGGTGCTCAGCCCGTTGGTCGACATTGGAGCCCAGATGCGCAATCGCGGCAACCTGGAACTCTTCACGGTGGCGTCATCCGACGGCGGTCACTATTGGAGGACGTACTCTTCGCCGCTGTACGACAATGGTCAGTGGAGCCCGCTTGCAGAATCCCTCGAATCGATGGGTGACCGGTCTGGCGAGGTGCTGCTCCCCGCCTCCATCACCTCCCAGACCATCCGCATTCTGGCTCTCGGCAACAACAACGTACCCGCCGCCTTTCATCCTGTCTCGGTGTCGCCGGAAGATCTCCGCTGGACCGAGCAGACCCAGATGTTGATCTTGCCAGACGTTGATCTGCAGAAAGGCGACCGCATCGACGTGCAGTCGATGGTGCCGCGCCCAACGGTCGATCAGTTACTCAACGCCACCGTTGACAATGCGCCGGAGGGCACCCTTGACCTTCCCGGTGGCCTACCGCAATTGGCGAAGGACGAGGCGCTGGCAGCGACGGCCGGCGCCGTGACGCCGTACGAAAAGGCGTTGGCGTTGCAGAACTACTTCCGCAACAACTTCGACTATGACCTCGACGTGCAATACGGCAATAGCTATGACGCAATCGAAGCGTTCCTTCGTGGGCGCAGCGGCTTCTGCCAGCATTTCGCCGGCACCTTCGGTGTGATGGCCCGCTACCTCGGCCTGCCAACACGGATGGCCGTTGGCTTCACCCCCGGCGACCTTCGCGAAGACGGTCTTTTCCATGTGTACGGCCGCCATGCGCACGCGTGGCCCGAGGTCTGGTTCGACGGCATCGGCTGGGTCGCGTTCGAACCCACGCCGGGCCGTGGCAGCCCCGACGCCACCGACTACACGAACGTGTTACCAGCCCAGTTCACCGGAACCAGCGGCGACAGCGGCGCACCAACGCAGTCAACCCCCGTCACGGTCCCCGAGCGCAACCCCGGCGACCCAGAAGCATCCACTACCGTCCCGGGCGGGGCACGGCCCGGTGGGGCAGGTGGCGCACCCACCACCCTCGCAAACACCGGTTCCGCGAGTGGCAACTCCGGTGGCGGCTCGACAGTTCCGTTGGTGATTGCCGGTCTGGCCGCGGCGCTGCTCGGTTGGGTGGTTTTCGCGCCGCGGGTCATTCGGGCGCTGTCGCAGCGGCAGAACAACACCGCCCGCGACCGAGTGATTGGGGCGTGGCAGCACACCCTCGGCTCGCTGTCATTTGCCGGTGCACCAGCGCTCGCTGGCGAGACCCCACTTGAATACGCCGACATTGCCGAGCGGGCAACCGGCGCCGACCATCGCGCACTGCGCGAGTTAGCAGTCCATGTGACACGAGCCGTCTACGCGCCGCGCGACATCGACGAGCAGACAGCAACGCGCTCTGAGCTGCTGGCGTCCGAGATAGCTGCCGTATGCCGGGAGCGCACACCAACTCAGGTGCGAGTGCAAGCGCTCTTCGATCCGCGGCTCATGCGACGCCGCTTTGCCAACTGACGGCGCGTTGCCGACTGACGGCGCGTTGCCAATTAGTCGTCGGCGCGTGACCTGGGCGGCGCACCGAAGCGACCGCGCATTGACTCCGACAAGTGGTTGAGACCTGTTTCGCTGAGCGTACGTGCATGGCGCTCGGCGAACAGCGCCGCAATCACAGCCCCGATAAACATGATGAACGACAAATACGGGCTGACGGACAGGAACGCAATGGTCAGCACCAGGAAGACCACCGCCGCCGCGCTGGCGACAAAAAGAACCCGACGACTGCCGCCGCCAACAGAGTGCAGATTGCGACCAAAACCAGGGTCGCGCTGCAACTGCTCTTCAATCTGGCGAAGAATCCTTTGTTCGTCTTCCGATAGCGGCATGGCAAGCTCCTCGGCGTGGCCTGGGTGCATCTTCGCACGATTCGACGCGCGAGACAACGCGTGCGGACGTTCGTTCATCAGGACTTTTCCTGATCCGGCCCCCATTGCTGTGCGCCACGACGAACCAGCCGCAGGCCGTCGGCACTGACGGCGCTAGCCGGGCCGATTGCAGCCGCGCCGAATCGTGTGCGAATCGCGTCCATTGTCTCCTCTGCGGTCTGCCACTCCTGCTCCGCCGCCGGTACGGACTCGAGCAGGTCGTCCAGCGACATTTGCAGGGCGACCGCGCCGAAGTTGCTGGCGCTCACACCAAGGAGCCGCACCCCGGGCGATGGGTCGACCGCTTCCAGGAGCGGTTCCACCGCGTTGATGATGCCGTGAGCAGTTGCTCTCGGTGACGGCAGCGTGATGGCTCTGGTGATGGTGTTGAAGTCGGTAAAGCGAAGCTTCAGGGAGAAGGTGCGGGCAGCCAACCCCTGCGCACGCATTCTGCCAGCGACGCCATCTGCCAGGCGAACCAACTCACGCAGCAGTTCGTCGTGAGTGTGACGATCCGTGCTGAACGTCTCCTCATGACCGATGGACTTCATCGCCCGATCCACCTCGACGGGGCGATCATCGATCGCCCACGCCAAGCGGTAGAGATGCTCGCCGTGCGCTTTCCCGAGTGCGGCGACCAGCGTTGGCTCGTCAAGTTCCGCAAGGTCGCGGACCGTTCGAACACCCAGCCGGGTCAGTCGCTCCAGCGTGGCTGGGCCAACACCCCACAGCGCCTTCACCGGCAGTGGGTGCAGGAACGCCAGCTCCTCACCGGGGCGAACCTCCCACACTCCCTGACCCTCGACCACGCCCGCCGGGGTCGCCTTCGGTTTGGCCGCGACCGACGCCAGCTTGGCGATGAACTTGCTGGGTGCCACGCCAACCGAACACCTGAGGTCGAGCTGTCGCCACACCTGCCCTCGCACGTGCGTCGCGATGTCTGTGCCGGTACCGAACAACCGGAGAGAGCCGGTGACGTCCAGGAACGCCTCGTCCAGCGAGAGCGGCTCAATGAACGGAGTGACCGACTGGAAGATCTCGTGTACCTGGGTGCTGACCTGGGCGTACAGCTCGTGGTCGCCAGGAAGGAACACCGCGTGGGGGCACATCCGACGTGCCTGCGTCGAGGGCATGGCCGAGTGCAGCCCGAAGCGGCGAGCTTCGTACGAGGCCGCGGCGATCACGCCGCGCGCACCCGTGCCGCCGACGACGACTGGCTGACCACGCAGGTCCGGGCGACGGCGCAGTTCGACGCTGACGTAGAACGCATCCATGTCCACGTGGAGAATCGTTCGCTGGGGATTCCCGCTCATCGGCGAGACCGGCCTAGACCACGCGTTCGATGCGCGCGTTGCGCCGCTCGGCGCCGCGCAACACGAACTGGTAGCTGTCACTGACGGCGCCCGTGAGCCACTCCGTCACCGGCGCATGCACCCAGGGAGGACTGGCCTTGAGCAAGTCGTTCGCCTCCGCCGACGACGCATGGCGGACCTGCTCGACGATGCCGTCAGGGTCGTCGATGACGACCTCGCCTTGCACCTCCGCGACTTCCCACGCCTCCACCTTCAACCGCCAGCCCATATCCGGGGCGTCGACCGTGACCGTGTAGCAGCACTGCGCCCATGAGCGCACCACCAGTCCCGTCTCCTCGCGCACCTCTCGGGCCAGGCCCTCCAGTACGGTCTCACCCTCGTCGATGACCCCGCCCGGTGGCGTCCATTCGACTGATTGGTCGCGCCGACGGTTGCTCACCAGCACCAGCCCGTCGCCATGGCGAATCAGGGCACCGCCAACTGTCCAATGGCGCATCGGTCAGCGTCCGTCGGATCGACGGTACCGACGACCACGAAAGTCACTGATCCACAGTTTCATCACCAGCAGTAACGCCTCTTGGATGATGCTGCCCGACATCTTGGACACGCCCTCAGTGCGGTCCCGGAAGCTGATTGGGAACTCAACGATCTTGCCGCCGGCGCTGACCAGCCGGTAGGTCATCTCGACCTGGAACCCGTAACCGTCTGCCTCTACCGACTCAAACTTCATGCGCTCCAACCCTGCCGAGCTGTATGCCCGATAGCCGGCCGTGACGTCGTTGACCGCGAGACCCAAGACGCCTGCTGCATAGCGATTTCCCCAACGGGACAACATTCGACGACGGCGCGGCCAGTTGACGGTCTGACCGCCCGGCACGTAGCGGCTGCCGATCGCGAGATCAGCGCCATGCTCGACATTCGAGAGCAGCGCCGGGAGCACCGCGGGGTCGTGAGAAAGGTCGGCGTCCATCTGCACGCAGATCTCCGCGCCGTCATCGATGGCCTTGCGGAGGCCGGCGCGGTACGCGTTGCCGAGGCCGTTCTTCTCCTGGCGGCGCAGCACAGTAACGTGGCCCAGTTCGGCGCCCAGCGCCTGAGCCCTGTCGGCCGTACCGTCGGGGCTCCCATCGTCGACGACGAGAATTTGAACATCGGGCGCGACAGCAAGCACCTCGCGGATCACCCGCTCGATGTTTTCAATTTCGTTGTACGTCGGAATAACCACGGTGGCACGCACGGTCGCAGAGCCTAGGTCGTCGGGCCTCGCAGAGTGCAGCGATCGCACCGTTACGATGGACGGGTGACCGAACAGGAACGGCCTCTCTCCGCACTTCCCTCCCCCGCAGCCCGCGTTGCAGCCTTCATCGCCATCCTTGTCGGCGGCCTGGCCGGCGGGCTCATCGGCTACACCCTGGTCAAGTTGCAGTGCAGCGGATCGTGCGCCTCACCCAAAGGCATCGGCGCACTGACGGGCGCACTCATCGCCGCCGGCGGCATGAGCGTGGTCGCGGTACTGGTGTTGCGCGCTGTCGGCGAATGGCGCCAGGTCGAGCAGAACGAGCGTTCGGGCCGCAGCTCGTGACCGCTGGAAGCTCGCTTCCGAGCGCGCCGGAGACCGCATTCGACAACGACCAGCTCTTGGGGCTGGCAACGGATCTGGCACTGCGCGCGGGCCGCCTCGCTCGAGATGGGCGCGCCGAACACGGCATCTCCACCACCGACACCAAATCGTCGGCCACCGACATCGTCACCGAGTTCGACAAGGCAAATGAGGCCCTCATCGTCGGCGGCATTCTTGCGGCCCGCCCTCACGACGCCATCGTTGGCGAAGAGGGAACCGACACTCCGGGTACCAGCGGCATCGATTGGCTGATCGACCCCATCGACGGCACCACCAACTTCATGTACGGCCTGCCAGGGTGGGCTGTCTCGATCGCCGCGCGTAGTGCCGCCGGTACACAGGTCGGCGTGGTCTACGTGCCCGCCACCGACGAACTCTTCACGGCGACGGCCGGCGGCGGGGCACACCTCAACGGAGCGGCCATCTCGTGCAGCTTTACCGAGGACGTCGCGTTGGCCCTGGTGGCCACCGGCTTCAGTTACTCCGCCGCACGTCGGGCGCTACAGGTACAACGGGTAGCCGAGCTACTGCCACAGGTGCGCGACCTTCGCCGGTTCGGTGCGGCAGCTGCAGACCTGTGCAACCTGGCAGCTGGTCGAGTTGACGTCTACTTCGAGCAGTGGCTCGGCCCGTGGGATCTCGCGGCCGGAGAACTGATCGCGCGCGAGGCGGGGTGCCTCACCAGCACCCTCGATGGCGGCCCAGTACGGCCCGACTCGGTCATCGCGGCCAACCCACAGCTGATGGGCCCGATGCGCGCCCTGATCGCAGAAATCGACGTTCGGCTCGGGTTCTAGCCCATCGCACACCGCGGAGGGGTCCGGGCCTGGCATCATGGGGCCGTGGGAACTCGCATCCTTTCGGTCGAAGACGACGAGCGCATCCGTACGGCCGTGAAACTGGCCCTCGAAGACGAGGGCTGGACGGTCGACGAAGCCGGCAGCGGCGAGGAAGCAATCGAGCTGTTCCACCGTTCACCTCCAGACGTCGTGCTGATCGACATCATGCTGCCGGGCATCGACGGCTTCGAGCTGTGTCGCACGCTGCGCCGTCACAGCGATGTTCCCATCGTCATGGTCACCGCGCGTAACGACACCCACGATGTCGTTGCCGGCCTGGAAGCGGGGGCCGACGACTACCTGACCAAACCGTTCGCTCCCAAGGAACTATCCGCGCGTATCCGCGCACTCCTGCGTCGCATTCGCCCCATCAGCCCCGGCCACGCCAAGCTCACCTTCGGCGATCTTGAGATCGTCCCGGAAGAAGGCAAGGTGCTGCGCAGCGGGCAAGAGCTGCACCTCACCAAGACCGAGTTCCGCCTGCTGTGCGAGCTGGCGCAGAACCCCGGCCGAGTGTTCAGCCGTGAAAGCCTGCTGGACAAGGTGTGGGGCTACGACTATTTCGGCGACGGCCGCCTGGTTGACGTGCACGTGCGCCGCTTGCGCACCAAGGTGGAAGCAGACCCAGCCAACCCGCGGCATGTGGTCACCGTGCGGGGCCTGGGCTACCGACTGCAGTCGTGACACAGCCCACCACGAGCAACCTCGCCAACACTGCCCCGGTGGTCGGCGGCGCAGGTGCCGGTGCTGGTAGCCCAGCAGATGTCAGTGCCGATGACGGCGCCGACACTCGGGGGCGGTTCCACCGGTGGCGTCAACGGTGGCGGGATCTTCAACCCCGGCGGCTCAGCTTGCGCATACGAATTTTGCTGATGTTCGGCCTCGGCACTCTGTTCCTCTCCGGCTTCCTCGCTGCCGCCGCCTACAGCTTCACGCGCAGCAGCGTCGTCAACCAGCGCGACACGGCAGCAATCGAGCAGGCCTATCGCAATGCACAGGTCGCGCAAAACGAACTCGCCGCCAACGCCCCCTCCGCCAAGCCAGCCATCGACCGTCTGACTGCCCTGGGCGTCGCCCGCTTCGCCATCAATTATCGCGGCACCTGGAGTGGCGGTAGCTCGGCACAGTACGGCCCCGACAACATTCCAGCCTCGCTGCAGCAGCGAGTCATCAACGAGTCGACAGCGTCGCGCATGATCACCCGCATCGGCGACGAACCCGTCCTGGTCGTTGGCATTCCGCTGACCGTCACCGATGGCAGCTATTTCGAGTTCGTTGCCTTGGACGACGCGTCCAACACGTTGAACAGCGTGTTGCGCAGCTTGCTGTTTGCGGGGTTCATCACCACGCTTGCCGGCGCACTACTTGGCACCCTGGTCGCCAGCCGCGCAGTGCGGCCGTTGGGTGATGCTGCTCAGGCCGCCAAAGCAATTGCCGGCGGTCGGCTGGATACCCGACTGGAGCCCACCGACGACCCCGATCTGCGCGTTTTGGCAAACTCGTTCAACGACATGGCCTCTGCGCTGCAGTCGCGTGTGGAACGCGACGCACGCTTTGCCAGCGACGTCAGCCACGAGCTGCGATCACCGCTGATGACACTGGCTGCCAGCGCCGAGGTGATGCAGGCGCGTCGCGACGACATGCCCGAGCGAGCGCAGGCGGCACTCGATCTACTCGTTGCCGACGTCACTCGCTTTCAGGGGCTCGTGGAAGATCTGCTGGAAATCTCCCGCTTCGATGCTGGCGCAATTCGCCTCAACTTGGACGACCTGCTCGTCGCTGAGTTCGTTCGTCAGGCGGTTGCCGTCAGCAGTGCTCCCACCACACCCGTCACCGTCACCGAACGCGCAGAACGGGTCGTCATCCGCGGCGACCGACGTCGGTTGGCCCGTGTGGTCGCCAACCTGATCGACAACGCCCGGCTTCACGGCGGGGGCGAATGCAGCATCGCTGTCACCGAGCCCGACGGTGAGGGCGAACCACTGGGCCACATTTGGATCACGGTTGAGGACCATGGACTGGGCGTGCCGATCGAGGAACGCGAGCTGGTGTTTGAGCGCTTCGCCCGCGGCGCTGTGGCCGGCCGCCGCAGCAGCAGCGATGGCGCCGGCCTCGGACTCTCGCTGGTTGACGAACATCTACGAATGCATGGCGGCCGCGTCTGGGTGGAAGATCGCCTGGACGGCGAGCCGGGCGCCCGCTTCGTGCTGCAACTTCCTGCTGACGAGGTCGGCGTATGAGACCGGTTCGCTTCCTGCCGCTGGTGGCCGCTGCTGTACTGACCGGCGTTGCCCTCACTGCGTGCACCATCGGCTCCGACGATGGGCCGCGCAATGTGCCGCCTGCGGACCAACAGCAGTTGCGGGTCGCCACCGACCGTAGCGCCGGTGCGGCCACCGGCACCGCGCGCGTCTACCTGCTGGCCCCGGAGGGCGCCGGCCAGTCACATTTGCTGCAGGCCGTCGCCCGCGACGTCAGCGAGAACGCAACGGACGTGCTCACCGAGTTGATGGCTGGCCCCAATGCGGAGGAGCTTGTCGGTCAATTTCGTACCGCACTGCCCACTGGCTTGCAGCTGCTCTCGGCGACGCGACGCGGTGCAGTGCTGCAGGTCGATGTCTCCCAGGAACTGGGGGAACTCTCCGGCGAGGCATTGGTGGCAGCGGTCGCTCAGATCGTGTTCACGGCCTCGGAGGTGGACGGCGTGCAGTCCGTCAAGATTCTCATCGACGGAGCCGACCAGCAGTGGCCAGCGGGCAACGGTGAGCTGCAAAGCCTGCCACTGACGGTCTTCGACTACCCCGGCCTGGTGCTGTCATCGCAGCCCGCCTACCCGGCAATTCCTACGCCAACGCAGGCGCTCGACTAGTCGTTGGTCAGCGCCGGCCCAAGCAGGCCATCTCAGCCGAAGAAGACTTCGGCGACCTCGTGATACAGATGCATGTCGACTGGGCGGGTTTTACCGACCGTGTCGGTGAGCGGGGCCGTCGTCACCACATCGCCCCGCAACGCCACCATATGGCCCCACGATTCCGCGTGCACTGCGTCAATCGCGGCCACCCCGTAACGGGTGCTGAGCACGCGATCGAAAGCGGTCGGCGTACCACCACGTTGGATGTGGCCCAGCAGTACCATCCGAGTCTCGAAACCAGTGCGCTCCTCGATCACGTTGGCAATTGTCTCGGCAACTCCGCCGAGGCGCACATGGCCGAACTGGTCGTACACCTTGACACGCGAACGCATGGTGGCGTCCTTCGGCTCGGCACCCTCGGCAACCACCACAATCGACGCGTAACGACCACGCTCGTGACGGCTGCGCAGTAGTTCACAGACCTGATCGATATCGAACGGCTCTTCGGGGATCAGGATCGCGGTGGCGCCACCAGCAATTCCGGCATAGGTGGCAATCCAGCCACTGTGTCGGCCCATCACCTCCACGACCATCACTCGATCGTGACTCTCGGCGGTGGTGTGCAGTCGGTCGATCGCGTCGGTGGCGATCTGGACTGCAGTGTTGAACCCGAACGTCATGTCAGTGCCGACGACGTCGTTGTCGATGGTCTTGGGCACGCCGATGATCGGAAGCCCGAGATCGTGATGCAGCGTGCACGCCACCGACAGCGAGCCGTTGCCACCAATGACCAGCAGCGCATCCAGGCCCATCTCCGTGAAGGTCGCCTGTACTCGCTCCGGGCCACCTTCGTGGTCGTAGGGGCTGCCCCGACGAGTTCCCAGCAGCGTGCCACCGCGAGGCAGCATGCCGCGTAGCGACGACACGTTGAGGGGAATCGTTCGGCGGTCCATTACGCCGTCCCACGCGTCGAGAAAGCCGACAAGTTCGTCGCCGTAGACCAGCTCGCCTTTGCGGACGATTGCTCGAATCACCGCGTTGAGGCCCGGGCAATCGCCGCCACCTGTCAGAATGCCTACTCGCACGTGTATGAAGCGTAGGGCAATTCCCCAGAACAGGACTCGGAAAATGGCGTGGAACCCGGCGAATCCGGTGGCATGGAAGCGGCTCTTCATCGAGTGGCTGGTGATTGGCGCCGTGGTGGCGTTCGTCTCACTCTTCATCACCGGCAATCGCCGACCGGAGAGCTACATCGCAATCCTCCTCGGCGGCATCGTCTACCTGGGGTTGGGCGGTGTGCTGGCGAAGTTTGGTTACCAGCGAAAGACGCTCAAGCAGATCCGTGCCGAGGCCGCGGTCATGCCGCCGCGGCAGGTGGGCAGCACCACTGGCGCAGCACATCGGCCACGGCCGGCGCCAACAAGCCGCACGTCCAACGGGCCCGCCAAAGCCACGCAGAAGCGGAAGCGCTGATGACGGCCGCACGGTGTGTCATCGCTATCGACGCAGGCACCACTGGCGTTCGCAGCCGGGCGATCTTTCCCAGTGCCGACGCGGCAGACGCACGCGTGATCGCCAGCTATCGCGAGTTCACGCAACACTTCCCTCAGCCCGGGTGGGTGGAACACGACGCAGTCGAGATCTGGGAGGTTGTCAAAGAAACGCTCTCCGAGGTCATCGATCGCGTGGGGGTCGCCGATGTCGCCGCCATTGGCATCACCAACCAGCGCGAGACCGTTCTGGCATGGAACCGCCACACCGGAGTGCCATACGGCACCGCCATCGTCTGGCAAGACCGCCGCACCGCCAACCGGTGCGATGAGCTCGTTGCTGCCGGGTCACTTCCCCGAGTGCGCGAGGTCACTGGGCTGGTGCTCGACCCCTACTTCTCCGGCTCGAAAGTGGAGTGGCTGCTCGCCAACCGGGCGATACCTGTCGACGACTCGCTGGCGGTGGGCACCATCGACAGTTGGCTGTTGTGGAACCTCACCGGCGGCGACGTACATGCCACCGACGCCTCGAACGCCAGCCGCACGATGCTCTTCGATATCCGTTCGCTGGAGTGGAGCGACGAAATGTGTCAGCTCTTCAACGTGCCGCAACATGCGCTGCCGACCGTCATGCCGTCCAGTGGTCGATTTGGCATCACCTCCGAGACGTGCGGTGTGCCGGCGGGCATTCCAATCTCGGGCATTGCGGGCGACCAGCAGGCGGCACTGTTTGGGCAGGCGTGCGTGCGCCCCGGCATGGCGAAGAACACGTACGGCACCGGCAGCTTCATCCTGCTCAATGTTGGCGCCACCTGCCCGGCGCCGGCCGAGGGCATGCTCACCACAGTCGCCTGGACACTGGCCGACGGCACCGTGGCCTACGCCGTGGAGGGCGCCATCTTCGTCACCGGCGCGGCGGTGCAGTGGCTGCGCGACGGTCTCGGCATCATCTCATCGGCGGCCGAAATTGGCCCGCTAGCAGCCTCCGTCGACGACAACGGTGGCGTCTATTTCGTGCCCGCGTTCACCGGTCTGGGTAGCCCGTGGTGGGACCCATACGCTCGCGGCACCATCGTAGGCATCACGCGCGGCACGGGCAGGGCCCACATCGCGCGAGCGGTCGTGGAGGCAATGACCTACCAAACTCGCGACGCGGTCGACGCGATGACCGCGGCCGCCGGGGTGAACATTGCTGACCTGCGGGTGGACGGCGGTGCCTCAGCGATGGATGCGATGCTGCAGATGCAGGCCGACCAGTTGGGTGTCACCGTGCGTCGCCCGGCCGATCAGGAGACGACGGCCCTGGGCGCGGCTTACCTCGCCGGGCTTGCGGAGGGTGTGTGGCCGTCACTCGATGCCGTCGGCGCCGAGTGGGTTGTGGAGGCGACGTTCGAGCCGAACCCGGATCGTGTGATCGCCGACCTCGGCCACCAGACATGGTTGCGAGCCGTGCAGCGCTCTCGAGATTGGGCAACTCACTGATGGCACACGTCGCCACACCTGAACCCGGCCTGCCGCATGCAGCCTCCGCCTCCACGTCCGCCGATGCAGTGCTGGCGCACATTCACGAAGGTGGCGCGCTGATTGTGCCGCTGGCCAATGGCGAGCCGACGATGTTGCTGGACGCTGTGGAGGCAGCCGCTGCGCGTGGCGAGATCGATGGCATCACCGTGCACCAGATGCACGCCCTGCACGACCGGCCCTACCTCCACGGCGCCTACGGGTCGCGTCTGCGGCACGTCTCGTACTTCCTGTCGCATGTCACCCGCCCCTGCTTCCAGGCCGGCACGGTCGACCTGGTGCCCAACCACTTCAGCGAAGTGTTCAGTCATATGCAGGCACGCACCAGCGACCCGCTGGTCATTGCGACCGCCTCCCCACCGGATCGGCACGGGTACTTCAGCCTTGGCGTCAGCGCCGACTACACCAGCAGCTTCATCGGTCGCGCCCGCTTCTTCCTGGAAGTCAACTCGCAGATGCCGCGCACCTTTGGCCGCAACCAGCTCCACATCAGCCAGGTGGTCGGTTGGGTGCAAAACGACCACCCGCTGGCAGAGGTGCCCCCGCCGCCCATGGAGACCGAGGATCTCACAATCGCCGGCCACGTCGCCGAACGGGTGGTGAACGGTGCCTGCGTACAAACAGGTATCGGCGCCATTCCAAATGCGATCATGGGAGCACTAACGGGCCACCGAGACCTCGGGGTGCACACCGAGTTGCTCAGCGACGGCCTCGTTGACCTGGTGGAGCGTGGCGTGGTGAATGGTGTGCGCAAGCTCCACAACCGCACCAAGGTCGTCGGCACGTTCGCCCTTGGCACACAGCGGTTGTACGACTTCCTTCACGAAAACACGGCTGTCGAGATGTGGAGCGCCCGCTACGTCAACGACCCGCGCCTGCTCAGCCGCGAGCGCAACTTCGTCTCCATCAACGCGACGCTGACCGTCGATTTCTTGGGCCAATGCGCGTCGGAAACGTTGGGTGGCCACTACTACTCGTCCTCGGGTGGCCAGGTCGACTTTGCTCGTGGTGCGATGTACTCCGAGGGCGGCAAGGGCTTCATCGTTCTGCGCTCGACTGCAGCGCACGGCACCGTCAGCCGTATCGTGCCCCAGCTACCAGCGGGCGAGGTGGTGACCAACTCGAAAAACACCGTGGACATGGTGGTTACCGAGTTTGGCGTCGCCGAGTTGCGCTGGAAAACGGTGCACGAGCGTACGGCTGCGCTGATTGGCGTTGCTCACCCTGACCACCGCGATCACCTCACTGACCAAGCGCGCCGGCTGGGCTACCTGTAGCTGGCGTCAGGTGTGGTGGCGCTTGCGGTAGTTGCCGAGGAAGCGCTCGATGCGCCGCAGCGCCTCGCCCAAGTCATCGGTCGGCGGCAGGAACACCAGACGGAAGTGGTCCGGCGTCGGCCAGTTGAAACCGGTGCCCTGCACGATCAGCAGCTTCTCCTCCGCCAGCAGCTCGTACGCGAAGTCCTGGTCGTCGGAGATCGGGTACATCTTCGGGTCCAGCCGCGGAAACATGTACAGCGCGGCCTTCGGCTTGACGCAGCTGACGCCGGGGATCTGGGTGAGCATGTCGTAGGCAAGATCGCGCTGGTGACACAGGCGCCCGGTGGGTGCGACGAGGTCGGCGATGCTCTGGTGCCCACCAAGGGCGGTTTGGATGGCCAACTGGCCAGGTGTGTTCGAGCACAGCCGCATTGAGGCGAGCATGTCGAGGCCTTCGATGTAGTCGGTGGCGTGGCGCTTTTCACCAGAGACCACCATCCAGCCGGCGCGATAACCGCACGCCCGATAGTTTTTCGACAGTCCATTGAAGGTCACGCACAGCACGTCGTCGGCGAGCGAGGCGATACTGGTGTGCGTGTTGCCGTCGTACAGCGTCTTGTCGTAGATCTCATCCGAGAAAACAATCAGCTGGTGCTGGCGAGCCAGCTCGATGATCTCGCGCAGCACGTCATCGGAGTACAGCGCGCCTGTCGGGTTATTGGGGTTGATGACCACAATTGCCTTGGTGGACGACGTGATCTTGTCGCGGATGTCGTTGACGTCGGGGAACCAGTCCGACTGCTCGTCGCACATGTAGTGCACGGGGCGGCCGCCCGACAGCGAGACGGCAGCGGTCCACAGCGGGTAATCGGGAGCCGGCACCAGCACTTCATCGCCATCGTCGAGCAGCGCCTGCAAGCTCATCACGATCAGCTCGGAGGCACCGTTACCCAGGTACACATCGTCAACATCTACGCCGGCAATGTGCTTCTCCTGCGTGTAATGCACGATCGACTTACGCGGCGCAAACAGACCCTTGCTGTCGGTGTAGCCGGCGGCGTGCGGCAGGTTGCGGATCATGTCTTGTACGATCTCGTCGGGAGGCTGCAGACCGAACACGGCGAGGTTGCCGATGTTCAGCTTGATGATCTTCTGGCCTTCCTCCTCCATTTGACGAGCGCGGTCGAGTACCGGCCCGCGGATGTCGTAACAGACGTTGGCAAGTTTTGTGGACTTCTCGACTGGCTTCACACGGCGCATGCTACGCAGCGACGACCCAAGAGTGGTGGGTGGTTATTCAGTCCAGCGCATCCACGATGCCGCCCAAGACTCGGAACTCGTCGCGTTCACGGGCGTGGAACACTCGTCCGGCACGGCCTGCGGCCAGCGCAACACCCCGCCGCGCAAGGCGTGTCCACACCAAGTCACCGGGCGTGTACTCGTGCTCGGTCGCCAGATGTTCACTGCCAAGAAAGAACGCCGCCAGCCATTCCAGGTCGGGTGCCACACCGGATTCAGCAACAGCTCGAGTGCCCTCCACGCACATCGCAATCGCCCAATCAGCATTGAGCAGGTCGCGCAGCGAGGTGCACGCAGTGACCAGTCGCTGGTCGGTCGCCGCCGCCACAATCGTCGCTGCCGTCGTCAGCACTGCCATGCTGCCGTTCTGGCGATCGGCTGACACTGGCCGAACGTCCTCAACGGCTACACCATCGACCTGACGGATCTCGGCCACGAGGAGATCGACCAGGCTGGCGTCGGGGAGGCTGACGGTCAGGTCATCGATCGCGCTGCCACCACCTCGCTCGAGAATTTCGATTCCCACCACGTCGCCATGCACGGCGCCAATACGGCTGGCCACTTGGCCAAGCGCACCGGGACGGTCAGGGAGCCACAACCGAACGACGAAGGTGTCCATCGCTGGCCGACGCTAGTCACGCAGTGCGCGCAAACCGTCACGACTACATGACGGCTGTGTGAACTGCTGGTCGGCGAGGCCCGAAGCGCACGTGCACACCCGCCGAGTACAGCACGCTGACTGGCGGCTGCTCGGCAAGCCCCGGAAAGCCGGCATCAGCCAGCAGGCTGTCGCTGAGGTGCTCCAACGTCGCCGCCTGTAACGGCCAGGCCGGATGTTCGTTCGGCCAGTAGCGAGTCCGGCCTCGCCGGTCGGGCAAGAACAAACCCCAGCGAGCCGTGAGAAATTGCTCGAGCGGCGTGGGTTCAATCGGCTCCCCCACGTGCACTACAACGTTGGAGACCAGCCCGCGAGGCCCCGGCCAACGGCGCCGAGTCGTGTAACTGACTCGGCTCCCGTCTCGCTCCAGCGCCATCTTCGCCCACAGGTAGTTCAAACCAGTTGCCACTCTGGTCACCGCCACTGTCACCAGCCGCGACGCCTCCAATGAGCAGAACACCACCCCACGGCGACCCTGCTCGTCAACCCCGTACAGGCGCACGTTGGTCTCCAGAAACGAGCCGAAGTACGGCACGGCCGGGGCGCCAAACAGCCCGATGCGCCGCATCGAGAACGGCACGAGGGCGACGTACGTCAGCCCATCGAAGACGTCGGGCTGCACACCGGCTGGCATCAACGGCGCCACGAGTTCGGGGTCTACGGCCCAATGCACGAAGGCCAGTTCCATCCAGTCCTGCGTGAACACTGTGCGGCCCACAGGCCGCGGTGCCGTGGCGGTAATCGGCTCGGGCTGCACACCAGTCACGCTACGGGCCAGGCGCTGCGCGTACCCAGTCTGGTCAGCACAATTCCGCGCCCATGGGTGGAATCGCGCTGACCAGACGCAGGTGTGCCAGCATGCGGGCATGTCGAAAGCACTTCCCCCGGACTGCATTCAGGTCGTCGTCGAGATTCCTCGCGGCAGCCGCAACAAGTACGAGATCGACCACGAGACGGGCCGCGTCTTTCTGGATCGCCGCCTGTTCACTGCCACCACCTACCCGGCGGACTACGGCTTCGTACCCGAAACACTCAGTGGCGACGGCGACCCGCTGGACGCATTGGTGTTGCTGGAAGACCCTGTGTACCCGGGCATCTGGGTGCAGGCCCGCCCCGTCGGCGTGCTCTACATGCACGACGAAGCCGGCGAAGACGCCAAGCTGATCTGCGTACCACCCAACGAGCCGCGCTGGCAGGACGTGCACGACCTGGAAGACCTCACGCCGCAATTGGTGCAGGAAATTCAGCACTTCTTCGAGGTCTACAAGGCACTGGAGCCCGGCAAGACGTCATCCACCGCCGGCCTCGCCGGCCGTGAGGCCGCGTGGGAAGAGATCCGCCAGTCACGCGCCAACTATCGACCGCACACCTGACCAACGTTGGCGGGGTTTCCGCCTGAGTCAGGCAGCGCGCTTGCGGCTGATTGCGTCGACCGACGCGGCCAGCAGCAGGAACGACCCTGAAATGATGAACTTGATGCCGCTGTCGGAGAAGTCGACCTCGGTTCCGAAGATGACCTTCTTGCCAACCAGCGGCAGGCCGTTTGGAATCAGGGCCAACACCAGTGCCCCCAACACTGCGTTGAGCATGCGGCCCTTGCCACCGAACAGCGACGTGCCACCGATGACTGCTGCACCAACGGCGAGCAGCAGTGTGTCGTTGCCGCCCGACTTGGCGCTCACCGAGTCGATCGCTGACGCAATGAAGGCACCGCCAACGGCAGACATCACGGCGCACAGGGTGAACGCGATCAAACGGATGCGATCGACACGGATACCGGCACGGCGAGCGGCCTCAGCGTTGCCACCCACTGCGTAGAGGTGACGACCGAACCGAGTTCGTGTGAGCAGGAATGTGAGCAGCACAAGGATCAGGATCACTGCGGGCACAGCGACCGGGATACCTTCCAGCGTCTTGGTGCCCTTCGGCGGCGTACGGTCGATGTTCA
Source organism: Ilumatobacteraceae bacterium (assembly GCA_043786575.1). Lineage (GTDB taxonomy): Bacteria > Actinomycetota > Acidimicrobiia > Acidimicrobiales > Ilumatobacteraceae > UBA668. Next base: position 8,507 of record JAYVVY010000043.1, on the reverse strand, counting down.
AAACCGCGGTTGCGCCGAACACCACCACAGCAACGACAGCCAGCTTGACATAGGTGGCAGATGCAGAGACCCTGCCGTGCGAACTGCGCAAACGACGCAACATGACAAACGACAGGGCAGCGACGGCGACAACGGCGAACGCCCACGAGAGGCCAACGGACATGTTGGAGCCAACCAGGTTCTGCACCTTCTCGTTCTCCAGGCGGATAGTGCCGCCTTCTTTCACCAGCAGCAGCAGGATGCCTTGAAAGATCAAGAAGTTGGACAGCGTCACGATGAAGGAAGGAATGCCAAGCTTGGCCACCAGCACGCCGGTGAACACACCCAACACGATGGCCACCAGCACCGACAACGCGATGGCCGCGGGCAGCGCCCAGCCATCGCGAAGTTGTATCACCAGCACCGCAGCGCACACTCCGGCGGTGTAGCCCGCGGCGAGATCGATCTCACCGAGCAGCAACACGAACGAAACCGCCATGGCAATCACTGCGATGGGGGCGGCCTGCTCGAGGAAGTTCTGAGCGTTGCGCAGCGACAGGAAGCTGTCTGTTGTGAGGCTGAAGATGACCACCAGAACGCTGATAGCAAGCAACGAGGGCAGCGCACCCAGGTCGCCGGAGCGCAGGCGAGACTTGTACGCCGTCCAAGAACTGGCGATGGAACTGATCTGGGCATTGTCCAGTGCGAAGTCGCTGGCGGCGATTGACACGTCGTCGTTGCTCATCAGATCGTCACCCCTTCGGCGGCAATACCGACATCGCCCGAGCGGCCGGCGGTAATCAGTTCGACGAGAAACTCTCGCCTGGTTTCCTTCGTGACTTTCACGTCGGCGGCAATGCGGCCGAGGTACATCGCGCACACACGGTCGGCGACCTGCAGCACGTCGTTCATGTTGTGACTGATGAGCACCACACCAAGCCCCTTGTCGGCCAGGTTACGTACCAGGTCCAGCACCTGCTTGGTCTGCGCCACGCCAAGAGCGGCGGTCGGCTCGTCGAGCAGCACGACTTTGCTGTTCCACAGCACGGCCTTGGCAATTGCAACGGTTTGGCGCTGACCACCGGACAGCGATGAGACGGACTGACGCACACTCTTCACCGTGCGCACCGACAGGCTGGCCAGCGTCTCGCGGGCCGACTTTTCCATCGAGCCTTCGTCCAGCAGACCGCGACGCAAGCGCTCGCGACCAAGGAACAGGTTCTGCACGATGTCGAGGTTTTCGCACAGCGCGAGGTCCTGGTACACCACTTCGATACCGAGCGCCGCCGCATCCTTCGGACCGGCGATGTGCGTGACATGCCCGTCAAAGCTGACTGTGCCGCTGTCGATACCGTAGATACCCACGACCGACTTCACGAGCGTGCTCTTGCCAGCGCCGTTGTCGCCAATCAGCGCCGTGACGGTGCCCGGGTAGACACGAAAGTCGACGTCGTGCAGCACGTGCACCGAGCCGAAGCTTTTGTTCACCCCTGACAACTCAAGAATCGGTTGCACATTGTCCATCAGATGGTTCCCCCCACAACATCGCGCGACACACGTCGAGGCCGACATGTCGCTTCCCCCAACCTACTGCGTAACCAAGTGTGGCCGCCCCAATCGGGGCGGCCACACTCATTTCACTTCACTTCGAATCACTGACCTACGTCTGTGACAATCAGATGCCGTTGGCGGTGCAGAGGTCCTCGATGTCCTTGCAAACCTCGTCGCGGGAGACGAACTTGTCGGCGACGACGTCCTTGACCTGATCGATGAAGATCGACGTGACAGCAGCCTGCACGTACGGGATGTCAGCCTTCTCGTTGTTGATGGTGGCGTTGGCCGTAACAGGCGTGCCCGCGAGCAGTTCCACAGCGGCCGCAACAGCGCCCTCTGCTTCCTTGATGACGGGCTTGTAGACGGTCATGCACTGGGTGCCCTGGAGGATGGCGCGCAGGCCGTCAACCGTGGCGTCCTGGCCAGTGGTCTTGGCCTCGAGGCCAGCGTCGGCAAGCACTGCCTGAGCAGCGAGCGAGAGACCGTCGTTGGCCACGAGCACGCCATCGACCGAGCCGCCAGCGGCGGTGAGCAGCTGCTCAAAGATGACGCCGCCCTTCTCGTTGTCCCAGTCCGGCACGGCTTCTTCGCCGACAGTCTCCAGGCCGGAACCCTCGATGGCGGCCTGGTAGCCCTGCTTGAACAGTGTTGCGTTGTTGTCGGTGGGTGAACCGTGGAGCTGGATGATCTTCTTGCCCTCCACCTTGCCGGCGCCACCGAGGCACTCGATGATGCCCTCGCCCTGGGCGGTGCCCACGGCGACGTTGTCGAACGAGACGTAGACATCGGCCGAACCACCAAGGGTGAGACGGTCGTAGTCGATGTTCTTGACACCGGCTTCGGCAGCCTTCTTCTGGATGGCTGCGCCCGACTCGCTGTCGAGGTTGACGATGGCGAGCACCTGCACGCCGTCGGCAATCATCTGGTCGGCAATGGTGGCCTGCTTGGCAGCGTCACCTTCCGCATTCTGGATGTCGCACTCAATACCGGCTGCTTCACAAGCGGCAGTGATGAGCGGGCGGTCGAAGCCTTCCCAGCGGGCAGACGAGCCCGAGTCAGGGAGGATGAAACCGACCTTGCCGCCACCCGTCGCTGCGGGTGTGGTGTCGCCAGCAGCGACGGTGGTGTCGCTGGCTGCCGCCGTCGTGTCGGAGCTGGAGTTGCTGTCGTCGCCGCAAGCGGCAGCGAGGATGGTGAGCGACGTGCCAAGCACGATCGCAGCTCTGGTAGAGCGCTTCATATGAGTTGTTCCCCCTCAATGGATGTGAACGTTCAACAGGGTTGAACGCGAGTTTGTATGGTGAACATACAAACTCGGCGACAACATAGTCCGTCCGGAACGTGTCGTCAAGATCACGAGGAATTCAACGCACGATTTCAGGCCAGTTTCATCGGAATCGGCACCAGGGTGGGCGACGCAAACAGGCGCTCTGACGCATGGATGGCGCCGCCCAGGGCAGCGGCCGAGAACCCCAGCGTGGAGATCTCAACCCTGCACAGTTCCGCGGACTCTCCCAGCGAATTGGCCAACAATGCCTTCGTCGCCTCCTCCATCACCCACGGCGCCACCCACGGAATGAAGCCGGCGAGGACGATCACCTCTGGATTGAACGTGTCGATGATGTTGGCCAGACCGATGCCCAACCAGCGACCGAACTCGCGCAAACCCTTGATGGCGATCGGGTTGTTCGCCGATGCCCGGGCGATGACAGGTGCCAGTTTCGCTTCCGGGCTCAGGCGGCGATCGCGAAGGATGTCAGCGGCAAGGTCTGGGACCGCGTCATACAGCAACGCCCGCAGGCTGACCGTCGTCTCCCAACAACCAACACTGCCGCAGGCACACTGTAGGCCCTTGGGCTGCACCGTCGTGTGCCCCACCTCGCCGCCGGCGCCCGAGGCACCGCGAAACACTCCGCCGTCGATGATGATGCCAGCGCCCACACCGTTGACGGCCATCAGGTACACAAGGTGGTTGGTGCCGGCGTGCGGCCCCACGCGGTACTCCGCAAGCGCACCCAGATTTGCTTCGTTGTCGATTGTGATGGGCAAGTGCGGGCCCAGCGCCGCCTGCAGGCGTTCACCGAGCGGCGCCATCCGCCACCCCAGGTTGGGGGCGCGCGTGACCACGCCGTGTTCCATGTCGACGATGCCTGGGACGGCAACCGTGAGGCCAACAACGCGTCGACCATCGGCCTCCACCGCATCGATCGCCCGCCGCAGTTCCTTCACCAGGGTTGGCAGCAGTTCGTCGAACGCAAGCGCCGCCCCGCTGATTTGGCGGCGGCGCTGGTACACACAGTTTCCTGCGAGGTCATTGGCCAGCACGGCGGTGAAGCCGACATCCATCTCCATCCCGAGCGTGACCAACTGCGAGCCATCGAGCTCCAGCATCGTGGCCGGCCGTCCGACCCGCTGGTCCGACTCGGGGCCGCCCTCCTTGACAAGGCCGCGCTCGATCAGATCGGCGACAAGACTGGACACCGTTGCGCGCGTCAGGCCACTGACCGCGGCAACGCCCGCGCGGCTGCGCGGACCCTGCGACGCCAGCAGACGCAGCACCAGCGACAGGTTGTGACGGCGCACATGAAGGTGCTCCACGGGGGCGTCTGGATTCGTCACGCCGCGGACTGTAGCGAGGCGCGCGGCCCCATGGTGACTACCGTGAGCCGCAATGAGCACGTCGGGCACCAGCGGACGCCGCAGTCCGCAACCGCGAATGGAAGATGTGGCGGCCGCGGCCGGCGTGTCGCGGGCGCTGGTCTCGCTGGTCATGCGCGACTCGCCACAGGCCAGCGCCAGGGCCCGAGTCGTGGTGTTGGAAGCCGCCGCACGTCTTGGCTACCGACGCAACATTGCTGCCAGCAATCTGGCAGCGCGACGCACGATGACCGTGGGACTCCTGCTCAATGACCTGCACAACCCGTGGTACGCGGAGGTTGCTGATGGCATCCATGCAATCGCCGAACGCAGCGGTTACCAGGTCATTCTTGCGACTGGCCGACGTTCGCCAGCCGTCGAGTCGCGAGCCGTCGATGCATTCCTGTCGTCGCGAGTTGACGGCATCATCGTGGCAGGCTGCCGCATGCCACTCACTCGGCTCACGGCCCTCGCGCGGGAGGTTCCGGTGGTGTCTGCCGGCCGTTCGCTGATCGGGTCCACCATGGGTTCAGTGAGTGCCGACGACGCCGAAGGGGCGCGTCTCGCGGTGCAGCATCTGTACGACCTTGGCCACCGACACATCGCTCACATCGATGGCGGGCGTGGCGCAGGCTCGGCGCCGCGGCGGGCCGGCTACGTCTCGGCGATGCGATCGATGGGGCTCGGTGAGCACGTGCGGGTTGTCAGTGGCGACTTCACTGAGGAGGCAGGGAACCGGGCTGGTCGTCGGCTCTTGCGCGAAGGAGCCGTGCCGACCGGTTTCTTTGCCGCCAACGACCTGTCGGCGGTGGGCATCATTGATGCTTTGGACGACGCCGGGCTGACCGTTCCCGAGCGAGCATCAGTCGTCGGCTACGACAACACCGCGTTTGCCGCACTGAACCACATCGGCCTCACCACCATCGATCAACCGCGCAACCAGATGGGTCGGGTTGCCGCGACGATGCTGTTCGGCGCACTCAACGGCGGCACCGATCTCGAGCACATTCACATGCGCCCACAGTTGGTGGTGCGCTCCACCACGGGGCCGTGGCATGCGCAGGGGTAATGGCCTCCGGCGGCCAGCGATCGTCCTTGGCGCAGTGGCTGTACTTTTGATCTCGAGCTGCAGCGAACACGACGACCCAGCGCTCGACCCGTCAGGCGATCCCGCAATGACGGCAGCAGTGCGGGTCGAGGCGAATGGCTGCAACGACACGACCTCGCTCGGCGCTGGCTCGTTCGTCGCCCGCGAGCTGGTGCTCACGGTTGCTCATGTGGTCGCCGGTTCGCACTCCGTGCACGTCATTCTCGCCAACGGCCAGCGCGCTGATGCAACCGTCGCCGCCATCGATCGCGACAAGGACTTGGCTGTACTGGCTGTCGATGCGCACCTCGCCCCGCTGCCACGCGGCAACATGCGTCGTGGCTCCACCGGCACCTTCGTTGTGTACCGCGACAACACAGCAGTGTCGATGCCCTTCGAAGCCACTGCTGCAGTCGAGATCGAGGCACCGTCGATCGACCACGACGAGTCAACGGAGCGCAGCGGCTATCGCCTCACTGCCAATGTGGAGCCAGGCGATTCCGGCTCGGTGCTGGTGACCGACGGCTATGCAACGGGGGTCGTGTTCGCACGCAGCACCACTACCGGTGGCACGGCGTGGGCCATCGACATTTCAGAAGCGAACGACCTCCTCACTCAGGCCGTCGCGGGTAAGGCCGTCGACGTTGGGGCATGTGTCGCTTCTGGCGGCTGACGCCGGGTCAGTGAACTTCAGCCAGCAGAGCAGCGCCGACGGCGCCCGCCCGCTCGCCGAGACGAGCAAATACCAAGGTGGGGTGCGGCCGTAGGTGTGGCGCGTACAGCAACTGAGTGAACCACTTCTGAATCGGCCCCAGGTACAGATCCGCGCTGGCAGCGAGGCCACCGCCGAGAACGAACGCCGCCGGATCGAGAATGTTGGCCAGGTTGACCAGGCCAAGGGCAACCCAGCGACCGAACAGGTCGATCACCTGCGCAGCATCGGTGTCGCCTTCCCGGGCAGCGACTTGCACGTCTTCGCCACGCACCAGCTCGGCGTCGCCGCCGGCCAGCATCACGACTCGTTCCAACCTGCGGCCAACCGCTGCTTCCCGCGCCAAACGGCCCAGGCCAGACCCGGAGGCGTAGCGCTCCCAACAGCCACGGCGACCGCACGGACATGGCGGACCATCGGGGTCGACAACCATGTGACCGATCTCGCCGGTGAAGCCGTTGGCACCGCGGATGAGCGAGCCACCGGCGATCACCCCGCCGCCGATGCCCGTACCCAACGTGACCATCACAAAGTCGTTGATACCCCGCGCCGCGCCGGTCTTCCACTCCGCGGCGGCGGCGCACGTACCGTCGTTGTCGACATGCACGGTGGTAGCCAGTTCGCAGCTCAGGAGCGCCCCCACCTCAAAGTTGTTGATGTCGACCAGGTTTGGTGCGGCGCGCAGCACACCCGTGCGCGTCACCAAGCCGGGCACGCCGATACCGATGGAATCCCATGGGCCCATCGCTCGCGCCAGTTCCGCCAACGTCGCAATGATGGCCTCGGGTCCCTTGGGCGTCGGACGGCGCTGCTCCTCGACGACCTCGCCAGCGTCGTCAAGGATGACCCCGAGACATTTGGTTCCACCGACGTCGATGCCGAGGCGTCGACCAGTTGTCATGCTTCGGCGCGGATCTTCAGCTCGCGCACGGTGTTCAGAATGCGCACCTCTGCACGACGCTTCACAAAGCCAGGCAGGGGGACGACCAACTCGATGGTGAGGTCGTAGCGAACCTCGGTACCACCATCAAGTGCCGGCGCAAACTGGTAGGCACCATCAATGGTTCGCATGATGTCGCCACGCAGCATCCGCCACGCCAACACGTTGGGTGCCTGCGAATAGTCGTACGCCAAGGTGTAGTGCGTACTGCGGCCCAACGCAGATGTGCGGTACTCGACCTCGTTAGGCCGCCCCTCGGAGTCGCGCCGACGCACGACGACGTCCTTGACGTCCTTCGCCCACTCGGGGTACCGCTCGAAGTCCACCGCAATCGACCAGACGCGCTCGGGAGCGGTGGCGATGATGATGGTTTGAGACGCCGTATCAGCCATGGAGATGTTTTACCCGATCTTGCGGTTGGAAGGTTTCGCCGTTGGATTGACCCGCGGCCCGTAGGAACCGTACCGCGCGGCCCATGCACCGTTCATGCCAATGCCGAACATCGGCACCAGCACGCCAAACGCCAGCGCGTTCAACTGGTTCTCCTGTAGGCCCGCGACACCGACGCTGGCACCGACGAGCGCCGCCAAAATCTGCACAGCCAATGCCGCTGACATGGCACGTTTCACCGGTGTGGAGGCGGTGTCGCCGCTGAGGAGGAAGAGATTGGCGACGCCCACTTCTTCGGTGCGCGACCGCTCCAGGGCGGTGGTGTACGCCCACAGTGACGTCGCGAAACCCGCCGCGAAGAGCACGAGCGATACCACCACGATGAGCACCTGCGCCGGGCGATGCGTTCGGAACGGAATCGCGAACGCGAGCGCCACAAGGAACAGGGCGGTACCCGCGAGGTTGGCACGCACCAATCGAGAAGTCACGAGTTCATTCTGCCAGGGCGCCCAGCGAGGTTCCCAGGCGATGAGCCAAGACGTCGTACGAGAACTCGTTCACCGCCCGCGTTCTGCCGGCGGCACCCATCGCCCGGGCCCGTGTTGGATCGTCGAGTAGCCGCTCTATCGCTGCGGCCACCGCTCGGGGGTCGTCGGGTTGACGCACCACCAGACCAGTGACCCCGTCCTCCACTGCTTCCGCCGCGCCGCCCGAGTCGCCGGCCACCTGCGGCACGGCGCACGCCGCAGCCTCGAGGAAGACGATGCCGAAACCCTCCTGCTCCAGACCGCCCCAGCGGTTGCGGCACAGCATTGCGTACGCGTCGGCGCAGCCGTAGAGGCAAGGCAGGTCGTCGTTGCTGACTCTGCCCAGAAATCGCACCGGTGCCCGCAACGACGAAGCCAGGCCGCGTAGCCGATCCTCGTCGCGACCGCCGCCCGCAATCACCAACTGCAACCTCGGGCGCGAGCCCTGCAGCAACGCGACTGCTCGAATGGCGGTGTCGAAACCCTTGCGAGGGACAAGGCGACTGACGCTGACGACCACCTCAGCGTTGTCGTCGATGCCAAAGTCGGCACGTGCCCGGCTGCGCTCCGCGACGGTGAGCGGGTGAAATCGATCTGTATCGACACCCGGCGGTACCACTGTGATGGGCAGCGGGCGACCCGCCGCCTGAACGGCTTCTGCCGCGGGGTAGCCGCCAGCAG
>JAYVVY010000042.1:0-2180 GCA_043786575.1 Ilumatobacteraceae bacterium | reverse complement strand
TCGTAGAGGGTCTCGGCGCTGATCTGCAGCGCCTTGGCAATCTGTTGCAGGATCTCGGCCGACGGCTTGCGCAGGCCGCGCTCGATCTGCGACAAGTACGGGTTACTGACACCGGCAACCTCGGCTAGGCGACGCACGCTCATGCGCGCCACCTCGCGTTGAGCGCGGATGAACTCGCCGACGTCGGCCAGACGCTTGTCGATCTCGTCCCGCGGGTCGGCCATCACCAACCTCAGTCCGAGGCGAGCAGACCGTCGACGTCTGCCTCGCCGTCGCGGTAGCGGCGCACCAGCTCGGCGCTGAGTGCATCGATGCGAACGAACAGTTCCTTGCGTTCCTGCGAACGAAGCTGCTCGAACTCGTGCAGACGAGCCAGGTAGTCGATCAATTCGTCGCCGCTCATCGACGGCAGGTCGGTGCTGCCCGCGTCGCTGCAGAGTTCCTCGAGGGCCAGCGCCATCGGGTGATCGCTGAAGTCGTCAGCGGGCCGAGGCGGGCGCGGAGAGCCACCCGTGAGGTGCGTACCCAGAATCGCGGGCAGCTCGCCGGTGATGTTCTTCTCATCGCCGGCCGCGCGGTTGTGGAGCTCGGCACGCAGCACGTCGAGTCGGGCCTGCGCAAGCCGACGTACGTAGCTGATTGCATCGTCCTCGTGTTGCAGTTCGGTGCGTAACGAGCGCAGCTCGTTCAACGGCAGGGTGCTGGGCGCTAATTCGCCGGCGCTCGGCATGGGAGTAGTCATGTGGAACCTCCGCTCACGGGCGGCAGAACCGCCACTTCGTCTTCGACACCGACAACTGTCTGCGGGTCGGCGGCATCGCCGTTGACCCACACCCGACAGCTGCCCAGCACCGTCTGGAACCTTTCGCCGTAGCGAGCAACCGCTGCGGCCAACACTTCGCCCACTGTGCCACCCTCGAACTGCGCCGTGCCCGTACCCGCAGCCTCGCGGGCCGCAGCAAAGAGACGAAGCGTGGCCATGGGGGCATGGTAGTGGCCTCGATCCGCGAGGCGACGGCTACCCTCGACCGAGTGCCGCCCGCCGCCAGTTCCGTCACCCGTGTGCTCACGCTGCGTCACGGTGAAAGCGAATGGAACGCTGTGGGTCGTTGGCAGGGACAAGCCGACCCACCTCTGACCGATGCCGGCATGCTGCAGGCAGTTGCCGCCGCGGAGGTCTTGGGCACCTTCGATGCGGTGTGGGCGAGCACGCTGCAACGAGCTGCCTACACCGCTGCGATCATCGCCGAAGCGTTGGGCATCGGGCCCGTCCAGGTGGACCCCGGTCTGATGGAGCAAGCCTTCGGCCCGTGGCAGGGGCTCACGATTCACGAGATCGAAGAGGGCTGGCCGAGCTACCTGGCCGAGCACCGTCGGCCAGAGGGCGCGGAGCAGGCCGAGGAAGTCACTGAACGTGCACTTGCAGCGCTGGGCAGAATCGGCGCTGCGCACCCCGGCGGCCAAGTGCTGGTCGTCACCCACGCCGGCCTGCTGCGCACCCTGCGCCGAGCGTTGGGTGCCGACGACGTTCGCTTCACCAACCTGGGTGGCTGCTGGTTCGAGGTGCACGCCGACGGTCGCGTTGCCGCTGGTGAAGTCGCTCATCTGATCGACCCGCAATCCTTCGGCGACACGCTGTAGCACTCCATGCAACGACAGCGCACCGAGAACAGCATCCAGCAGCTGCCTGGCTTCGGCCCCGAGGTCGAGCCTGAGCCGGCACCTGCACATGAATCCGAGCCGACCGCCGCCAGCTTCGGCTTCACCGTCGAGATCATTCGTTCCGCTCGTCGCAAGAGGACCGTGGGCGCCCAGTTGCTCGGCGAGGTGCTGACGGTGACGGTGCCGACGTGGATGAGTGGTGCCGAGACGGAAATGTGGGTTGCCCGCATGGCGGCCAGTTACCGTCGCAAGTTGTCCGCCGAACGCATCGACCTTTCCGCCCGGGCGACCACGCTTGCTCGCCGGTACGAACTGCCACGGCCACGCGACATCCGTTGGGCCGACGACATGACCAGCCGTTGGGGTTCGTGCACGACCACCACGGGCCACATCCGCATCTCCACTCGGCTGGCTCGATTTCCAGACTGGGTGATCGACTACGTGATCGTTCACGAGCTCGCACACCTCGAGGTCAACGGTCATGGAGACGATTTCTGGCGACTCGCCCGTCGATACCC
>JAYVVY010000041.1:0-9541 GCA_043786575.1 Ilumatobacteraceae bacterium | reverse complement strand
GCAACGGCAGCGCCACATTCTCGAGGACGTCGAGGGGTGGCAGCAGGCTGGGTGCTTGGAACACGATCGCTATCGGCCCCGGCCGAAGGTCAGCGACTCCACCGATCGCAGGCCACTCGATCGTGCCTTTCGTGGGCGAGTCGAGCCCGGCCAGAAGGTGGAGCAACGTTGTCTTGCCCGACCCGGAGGGACCGGTCAGGGCGATCAGATCGCCGGCATGTATCTCGCACGAGACGCCGTGCAACGCGACGACGGCGCTCGGTCCGCTGCCGAATGTGCGCGCGACATCGGTGACGCGCGCGATGACCTCGGCAACGCCTTGTCCAGTGCTCATGGTGAGACCCGTCCGTCGATGAGGGTGATCTCTCGGTCGGCGAACGCTGCGACGTGCGGGTTGTGGGTGACCAAGAGAATCGCAGCGCCGCGATCGGCGCGTCGGCGAAGGAGCTCGAGAATCCGATCCGAGCTGGTCTGGTCGAGCTCGCCGGTCGGTTCGTCCGCAAGGACAACGACGGGCTGATTGGCGAGCGCTACGGCCAGACCGGCCCGGGCGGCTTCGCCGCCGGACAGCGTCGCGGGTCTCGCCGCTGCGCGATCACGCAGCCCCACCTCGTCGAGCAACGAGCTGATGCGTCGATGATCAACTGGGCCGACGAGCCGCTGCGCGAACTGCATGTTCTGCTCGACACTGAGGTGATCGACGAGGTTGCTGGACTGGAACAACATGCCGACCTGGCGAGCGCGCAGTGACGAGCGTTCGCCCTCGGTGCGGCGCGACATGATTTCGCCACCGATGCGAACGGAACCACCATCTGGCTCGTCGAGCCCGGCGAGGCACGATAGCAGCGTCGATTTGCCCGACCCTGACGGCCCGGTAACCGCCACGACTTCTCCGGAGTAGAGCCGCAACGACACACCTCGCAGTGCGAGGGTCTCGTCCTCGCCGGCGTGGAAGAAGCGGTACAGGTCGATCGCCTCGACGATGGCGCTGGGCGTTTTCGAACCGAGAGCGACGGTCATCTCGTCCACGTCAATTCCATGTGAGTGAGTCGCTGACGATCTTCCAGGGGTCGACGTTGTCTGCACCTTTCGCTCCCGACAACGTCATCGTGACCACGGTGCCGTTGTGGAAGAACACGTAGCGTTCAACAGCGAGCAACGCCTTCTTCCCGGTCACCGGGTTCGATTCGCTGCCGACTTCGTAGGTGGCGAGCACTACGGTGCCTGACGTGCGGGTCGCCGTCGTGACGTCGGTGAGGACGAACGTCGGATCGGTGGAGACGTCGGACAATCCGCCGCCTTTCACCGATTCCACCGTCGGAGCCGTTGTCGCGCCCATCGCCTGCAGCGAGATCGAGTTGTACTTGTCCGTGAATCTCACAACACCGCCCGCTTCGGTCCGCGCCCATCCTTCGGGGACCTTCACCGTGTACTTGCCATCGGAGGCTGTGAATGGAACGAACACCTGGTTGTCGGGGATGTCGCCGGGTTCGACGACTTCGGGGGCGTTCGGATCGACTCCCCCGGCGAGCGTCGTTGACAGCGCTGTCGCCGCAGTCGAACTGCTGGAACCGCTGCATGCGGAGCCGAGCAGTACAAGTGCGAGTCCGCCGGCGGCCAGAGCTGGTGAGATGCGCATGACGAACTCCGTTCTCGGGTCATCGCTGTAGAGGTCACGGTACGCCCGGCGCGGCGAGCGGAACCCCTGCTGGAGGTGAGCGGACTGCCAGAACTCATACGAAGGGGTTCACGCGGCGGGATGGTTGCCGTACCGTTGCAGCCGTGAGCGGTGAGCGGATCCTGATCGTCGAGGACGACGAGCGCATCGGTTCAACGTTGGTCCGTGCCCTTCAAGGCAACGACTACGCGGCCATCTGGGCCCGGAATGGGCAGGATGCCATCGCAGAGGTCCGTGTTGCGAGCCCGGATCTCGTCCTTCTCGATCTCGGACTCCCGGACATCGACGGGCTCGACGTATGCCGCCAGATCCACGAACTCGACCCGAGCATCGAGATCATGATGCTCACCGCCCGCGACGAGGAACTCGACATCGTCATCGGCCTTGACGCCGGGGCGATCGACTACGTCACCAAACCATTCAAGCTCGCCGAACTCCTGGCCCGCATCCGCGCCCAACTCCGGCGCAACGAATCCCAGCCGCTTACGCGCACCACCTTTGGTGACCTGACGGTCGATCTACGGGCACGACGTGTCTGGATCGCGGGGACCGAGGTGGCCTTGCGGGCAAAGGAGTTCGACCTGCTCGTCCGCCTCCTCGCCGATGTCGGTAACGCCGTCACCCGGGAGACATTGATGTCCGACGTCTGGGACGAGCACTGGTACGGCCCCACCAAGACACTCGACTTCCACATCTCAGCCCTGCGACGCAAGATCGACGCACCGGGTCGCAACAGCCGTGTCACGACCCTCCGCGGTATCGGCTACCGCTTTGAGCTGCCGTGAGGCGCCGCATCCTGCTCGCGATCCTGTCGATCGCCGTCCTTGCTATTGCGCTGTTCGCCGTGCCGCTCGCCTTTCTCGTCGAGCGGTTCGTCGACGACAACGCGATGCTCCGTGTCGAACGCCAAGCAATCCTGGCCGCCCGTGTCGTACCCGAGGACTTCGCCACCCGAAGCGACCCGGTCGAACTCCCACAGAACACCGTCGGCGTCCACCTCGGCCTCTACGACCTGCGCGGCAAACTCGTCTCCGGCATGGGACCAGCGACTGCGGATGTCGCCACGACGAAGGCGCTCGCAAATCACGTGACAGACACCGAGGCCGATGCAGTCCGTGTGGTCGCTGTCCCTGTCTCGGCCGACGAAGCGATCATCGGGGCCATCCGCGCAGAGCAATCAACCACAGGAAGCGACGCGAGAACCAAGCGAATCGTTTTTGTGCTCGGCTCACTCGCTGTCGGCGTCGTCGGCGTCGGCGCCGGCATCGCCTTCGTGATCGCCGGCCGGCTCGCACGCCCGGTGCATGATCTTCGCGACGCGGCGGTGCGCCTCGGCGACGGTGACTTCTCGCTCGACGTGCCGCGCAGCAACATCCCCGAGATCGATCAGGCAGCCGTCGCGATGACCGCCACCGCCGCCCGCCTCGATGACCTCGTCGCCAGGGAACGATCGTTCAGCGCAGACGCGTCACATCAGCTCCGCACACCACTCGCCGGACTGCGCGCCGCGATCGAAACCGAACTCGAGTTCCCACGCGCCGACCACACCGAAGTGCTCCGCGAGTCACTCGAGGACATCGAACGACTCGAGCGCACGATCGCCGAACTCCTCGCAATCGCCCGCACTTCCCGGCCCGAGCGGACACCCGTCTCCCTCGTCCAGATCCTCGACGAGATCAAGGCGGCCTGGCATGGGCGCTTCGCATTGGTCGGCCGACCGCTCATCGTCGTCGACGCACACGACGCTCCCGAGGTCCGAGGCAACCCAATGATGTTGCGTCACGCACTCGACGTGCTCTTGGACAACGCACTCATCCACGGCGACGGAGAGGTGCGAGTCGAACTGCACGAAGGCTCCGACGCGATCACCATCACCGTCTCTGACGAAGGTCCCGGCTTCCAAGCACCCGGATCACCAACCGACGACGTCGACTCCACGAGCGGTCTAGGTCTGCAACTTGCACAGCGACTGATCGAAGCCCTTCCCGGCCGACTCGTCCTGCGCCGCACATCACGCCACCCGCAGATCGACATCGTCCTTCAACGCGTCACCGGCACCTACACCTGAGCGAGAAGTTCTTACCAACATCTCAGATGAACGCCCCTTGCGCCTCACTCACGTCGTGCTTACATCGTCTGGGCACTGACCTGAAGGACGCTGATGACCGACTACACCTCGATGTTGCACCCCTCCCCCGAGCTGCGCGCCAAGCTCAGCAAGGTTCCCGAGGTCACGCTCTACTTCTGGATCATCAAGGTGTTGTGCACCACCGTTGGTGAAACCTTCGCGGATTACCTCAACGGCAAGCTCGGCGACAACCTCACCAAGACCACGCTGGTGATGGGATCGATCCTGATCGTGTCGTTGGTCGTGCAGTTCAAGACGCCCGAATACATCCCAGCGGTCTACTGGGTGACCGTCGTGCTCCTCAGTGTTGTTGGCACCCTGATCACCGACAACATGGTCGAGAACTTCCACGTGTCGCTCGCCACCAGCACCATCGTGTTCTCCATCTTGATGCTCGCATCTTTCGGCATCTGGCAGTGGAGCGAGAAGACGCTGTCGATCCACTCGATCCACACCGCCAAGCGTGAGGCGTTCTACTGGACCGCGATCCTGTTCACGTTCGCGCTCGGCACCGCCGCCGGTGACCTCATCGCCGAGAAGTACAACCTCGGCTATGGGAAGTCGGTCGCACTGTTCGCCGGTCTGATCGCCCTCATCGCGCTCGCCCACTGGAAGTTCAAGCTCAACGCGATCCTTGCGTTCTGGGCTGCCTACGTGCTCACTCGTCCGCTCGGCGCCTCCATCGGCGACCTGCTGTCCCAGCCTCGCCAGATCGCAGAAGACGCCGACCCCGGCACTGGGAAAGGCTTCGGACTGGGCACCACCACCACCAGCATCATCTTCCTCGCCGCAATCCTCGTTGTTGTCATCTTGATGACCATCCAACAACGTCGCCAGCCAGTGCTCATCGACGAGATCGAATAACCCGGCCAACTGGCCGAACGATTTTCTGCCTGAGGCGGGACCGACATGTCACCTTTCAATCGAGTCCGATCGGTGCCCTGCAAGACATCACCGAACTGTTCCCCGTTTCCAGCCGACGAATCGTTCTCCCTTGCTTTCCTTGTCGGACTCGACGCTGTACCGAGCGGGCATTGTTGCCGCCTGCCTGCGGCGCGTCAGCGAGTCCGTTCCAGGGTGACTGTGTACGTGCCGACGGGTTGGCCGTCGTCGTCGAGGGTGAATCGATTCTCGATAGTGCCCTCGAAGCCGGCGAGCGCACCGATCCCGTCGTTCACGGTCCCCGGACTCCACTGTCTCGGCGCCGCTGAGGGGCGTTTCGGGAACCGTCGTCGTGAAGATGAGCGTGCCGCGGCCGACGTCCTCCAATGAACCGCTGAACGTCCCGATGGTCTCGAACTGGGTGAAGGTCCCCGTGCCGGTGTCGACGAGTATCGAGCCCACCACACTGACTGTCCCTGTCAGGTCCCCGACGAGCTGATAGGTCGCCGTGAACGGCAGCGGGTCGTCGGGTCCGGAGCTGACACCGAAGATCGGGGGCGGTGAAGGCGGAAGGTCACCTCGGGCCACGATTCGCTCGATGGCGCCAGGTTGGACAGTCGCCGCCACCCCGGCGTCCGTGGTCGTCGACACGGGTCCCGCGTTGCCTGAGACCGACGATGAGGACGCCTCGGTGACAGGGATTGTCGACATCGGTGTCGTCGGCGGCTTCGATCTCGGTCTCGGTCTCGCCGACGACGGCGCATGGCGCATGGCGCATGGCGCATGGCTTACAATTGTCGCACTGCGTCGGATCGCATGAGCACGGTGGGCGAGGTAGACGTATGGATGGCTCGATCCAACCGAACAACAGTGTGCCGTCTCGACGCGATGCAGCAATCAGATCGACTGTTCCGTGTTTCGCCGTTACCACTGCGTCGGCACGAGGTCGGGACCCACCCAGTTGCCGACTTCAATGCCGGCGTCGTGAACGTAGTGAGCCGCATACCAGACGACGACATCCGTATCGACAACACTTTCGGCCGGGGTCATGAACTTGTCCATGTGAGCGCGGCTGAGGATTGGATCCGTCGTGAAACCCTGACCATCGTCGATCTCGCCATAGCGGTAACGCAGCACCCAGAGATCACCTTGTCCGAAGGCCGTCGGCGTGCCATCACTCGGGCCGGGAACGATTTCGTATGTTTCACCCGACAACGTGTTGCGAACGCGCCACTTGCGATGGTGTCCTACGTCGCGCTGGCGTCGGATCTCGAACTGTTTCGTATGCCAGTGCTGATTGGCGATGATCGACGGATCGTTGTACTCCTCAACGACATTGTGTCCCGCTGTTCGTAGGTCGAAGTCGAACCGCCAATACACGTGATGGGTATGAAGGTGGCAGGTGCAACGATTCTCGGTTCCGGCGAACCCGAAGCGCGGACGGATGGTGCCGTTGACGTGGAAGCGCCATTCGGTGATGTACCGGTACCAACCGGCCGACATCTCGCTCACGAGGACTACTTCGGGACCGTCGACGTAGATTGCGACACCGACGAAGTTGCCCTGGTCGGAGCCGCTGTCAATGATGGTGCGCGCCGGCTGTGGGCACAGAACGAAACCCGACGCCACGGCGGTGCCGTTGGCCTCGAACTGAGTCTCTTCGTTCTGCCAGTCCCGATATGTCGGACCGCATCCGATCTGTTGACCGTCGGCGCCGTATTCCACGTTCAGGATCGGGACGTGTGCCTGGTAGAGCACGCGCTTGCCCTTGTAGTCGACGTAGCGCAGCTCGATGCCCGAGCCGTTTGTTCCCGACGATGCAGCGGGACGAACCGCGAGGAACCTCCACAGCGTCTGCCCACCGGATGTGATCGTGATCCAGCACTGGCCAGCGACACCACGCGCGCCACCGGTGTCGCGGCCAGGGGGCGGCTCGCATACGCGCTCGCCGCGCTGGAACACACCCTCGAGCTCATGGAGCACCGTGCGATCGAACATCCGGACACCGACGATGTCGTGGATCGGATTGTCTGTGTTCGTCGTGCGTAGCCCGACGGTGAGGGTTCGCTCGACGCGACCATCCTCCGTCTCGCTGGAGATCACGGGTGGCATCGGCCGGTAGACCTCGACTTCGCCGCTGTCGACTTGTCGGCGCAACTCGCGATCGTGCATCACGATGTCAACCGCAGCGCGGAACTCATCGATGTCGGGCCGTGGTTGATAGCTGACGATCCGGACCTCGACGTCTTCGGGCGCGTCGGCGTCGAGCGCATCGAGAGGTCCCGTGACCTCGAGAACAGCATCTCGCACGTAGTCGTAGACTGTTGCCCGGAAGTCACTCAGCGGTCGCCTGACCGTCTTGCGCGTCTCGCGAACGCAGACGTCGTCCGGGCCGTCGAGCAACTGGAACCGGAGCAGCCGGCACTCGCGGGCATCGCCGACCAACGCCCGAACCGCCGGGTGAGCCAGCAGCGCGTCGGATGCGGACCGCACCATGCCGTCGTCGGGACCGAGCGGCTCGACCGTCACTTCGAGCCGCGCATCGCCCGAGTAGTCGCCGTGAGAGCGATCGCTGCCCGAGCCTCCCCCGCCATGTTCATGTGTCCCACCGTGTTCCGCTCCGCTTCCTCCACATCCGCATCCACCCATCACGACCTCCAATCGATCTAGATCAGAGAGGCACAAGCGGCCGTGCAGATACACGTGCACCGAACCGAACCCTTCGACACCGCCCAGAGCGAACCAGACCACGCCTGAGCGACCACCGATTATGCGTTTGCAACCGGGTAGCCGTAGATCGTCGGCATCTGACGACCCGCGACAAAGCCTGCGGGACGAGTCAAGTCTCTACCAACGCCGCACCACGGACGCGCGTCGTACGTCTCTCGGGCCGCGCCCGTCACTGACGCTGCCCGAAGAGTGCGTTGGCGACGATGTCGGCGCCGTCGCGGGAGATCGCCGGGGTGACGTGTGCATAGAGATGCGGGTGCCCGGGGCGGGGTTCGAACCCGCACTCCCTTTTAAGAAGGGAGATTTATGACTTCACTGTCACGTCCGTGTGGTCCAGCGAAGTCCGTTTGGCCTGCTCACGTCTACCGGTGTTGTCCGCCCGTGTCCGTCTGATCCGCCCGGATCCGGCTTGTACGGCCAGGTCCTGTGCAGGAATGGTGCAGGATTTCTCGTTGCGCTGTTCAACCTCCTGTCCTACCTCGCTAACTGACTCGACGATGCGACACGACGACGACGTCTCATCTCTCAGCCTCGCCGCCGGCACGCCATCTGTCGACGCAACAGAGCCCTTGGCCTCGGGTGCCGGTGCGGACGGCGCCGACGACTCCCTCGGCGCATCGACAGGTCAGTGCTGTGACATGCGCTCCAGCGCCTGGAGTGAGAATTGAACTGCATCGTCTGGTGCCATTGCCCGACCGGCGTCGAGCAGTCTCGCGTAGTCCTCGTCGCCGAGTTGGTCCTGCAGTTCCTCGGCAGCTTTGCGTAGCATTCTGGCGTCGGCGCCGTAGGGCGCGATCCGAGTGTCGGAGGGTGCTTCTGAGGCGCCGTAGAGCACGGCAGCGTCGGCGGTTGCCCCGACGCGCATGAGAAGAACGATCACCGTTCGCAAGGTGGTCCACAGGGGCGCCCATGCTCCTGCGGTGTGCCATCGGCGAACAGCGGATTCGCAGTAGACGAGTGCAGTGGGAACGTCTTGCTGGCGCGTGCGGGATGCTGCGAGCGCGACCTCGGCGAGGCCGACGACGAATTTGCTGTCCACAGTGGTGGCGATTTCGATTGCTTGTCGAAGGTGCGTCTCGGCGGTGTGGGGCTCTTCTGCGGCCAGGATCTCCCCGATGACGAAATGCCCGAATGCAACCGCTGAAGGACTTCGCGAGCGCTCGGCGGTGGACGCCACTTCGTCAGCGATCTCGAGAGCGCGACCGGTGTCACCGAGGTAGGCGACGGCGACTGCTGCGCTTCCGAGGTCCCATACCGCTTGGAGCAGGTCGCTGTCGGCAGCCGCCATGGTGTATGACTCGGTGAACATCGCTACGGCACGTTCGAGGTCGCCGGTGAACAGGGCGAGGTCACCGGCCGCTTCGAGCGCGGCACGGTTCGGCACGGCTCCGAGACGCTCGGCCGCGCGCTCGGCAGCCTTGGCGGCGGTCCTTGCCGCGTCGACATCACCGCGTTGCCAGGCTCCGGTGGTCGCGGCGAGGAGGACCTCTGGGAGCAGGGCGTGGGTGGTGCCCGACGCGGCTGCGGCGGCGACCTCGGCCCACCGGAACATCTCGGAGTGTCCGCGCCACAGCGCGTATGGTCGGAGTGCAGCGCTCAGTCGGAGCGAGCCCTCGAGGTCGTGATTGACGAGCCAATCATGGGCGACCCGCAACTCATCGATGCAGCGTTCGATGATGGTGGCCCACACCGATTCGGCTGCCGTTCCGAGGCCTAGTGACGCGCGCTCGACTTCGGCGATCACCCACTGCGCATGCCGATCACTGACTTCGAACAGGACCTGCTGAGTCTCGAGGTGCTCGAGGCCATAGTGACGAACAGTGTCGAGAATCGAGTAGCGGCGGGAGCCCCCGCCGTTGTGTGTGACGAGAAGGGCGCAGTCGAGCAGGCGGAGCACGGCGGGTACCACCGCTGCCCGTTCGATCCCTTCACCGGCGACTACTGCTGTCGCGGCATCGAGGTCGAACAGACCACGGAATATCGAGAGCCGGTCGAATACGACCTGCTCGATGGGTCCGAGTTGCGCGTAGGACCAGTCGATGATCGCTCGGAGTGAGCGGTGCCGAGGGGGGCTGCCGGCTCCGCCTGTGAGGATCTCGAGTCGCTGTTCGAGCACGTGGAGC
>JAYVVY010000040.1:0-15337 GCA_043786575.1 Ilumatobacteraceae bacterium | reverse complement strand
TCACGAGCGATCGCGCGTAGGCGCTTGGTGTCAGCACTGCGCACTACGGGTACGAGCAAGCCCTGGAAGTCGAGGTCGACAGCAATGCCGACGTCGATGAAGTTGTGCACGATCAGTTCGTTCTCTCCGACGCTGGCGTTGAGGTACGGGAACTCGTCCAAGGCATCGACGATGGCCCGGGTGATGAACGGCAGGTACGTCAGGCTGAAGCCCTCGGCTGCCTTCCACTCGTCCTTCACCTTGCTGCGGGTGGCGTCGACGTTGGCGAAGTCGACCTCGACCACGCTGAACGCGTGCGGGCTGACACCCTTGCTCATCACCATGTGGCTGCCGGTGAGCTTGCGGATCTTGCTGAGCGACACCGAGGTGTCGCGCTCGCCGGACACGACTGCGGGCGCTAGGGCAACCGGCGCAGGGGCGGCTGCCGCCGGGGCAGGTGCGACGGCCACCGGGGCAGGTGCGACGACAGGTGCGACGGCCAACGGGGCAGGTGCGACGACAGGAGCGACGGCAACATCAGCTGCGGCTACCGGGGCCGGAGCCGCAGCGGCGGGTGCCAGCTGCTTGCCGTCGATGAAGTCCAACACGTCATCGCGCGTGATGCGGCCACCGGGGCCGGTGCCGGTCAGGTCGTCGGGATTGATGCCGTGTTCGGAGACCAGGCGACGCACGACTGGCGACAGCAAACGGTTGTCGCTTCCAAGAGCTTCATTGTCGACGGGCGCGATGGCAGCGGGCGCTTCGGCGGCCGGGGCCTCAACGACCGCTGCAACCACCGGAGCTGGCGCAGCCGGGGCCGCAACGACTGGGGCCGCAACGACTGGGGCTGCAACGACTGGGGCTGCAACGACTGGGGCTGCCACGACTGGGGCTGCCACCGCCGGAGGTGTTTCCACGGCTGGTGCCGCTACCGGAGCTGCATCGGCGGCGGCGACGACGGCGATGACAGCACCGACGGGCACCGTGTCGCCTTCAGCGGCGCGGATCTCCGTCACGACACCGGCGATCGGCGACGGCACCTCCGTATCCACCTTGTCGGTACTGACCTCGAACAACGGCTCGTCGGCGGCAATGGTGTCGCCGACCTTTTTGAACCAGCGCGTGATCGTGCCTTCGGTGACTGTCTCGCCCAGTTGAGGGAGGGTGACGTCGGCCATGGTGGAGTGCTCCTCGTTTGCGAATTCTGTTGCGGTGTGATGTTGCGAAGGGGTGATGTAGCTACGCGTTCAGGCTGCGGCCTGTGAGCGACAGCACAGTCTCACCGAAGAGTTCGGTGAGACTTGGGTGTGGCTGGATGAACTCGGCAATCTCGGCAACTGTCGCTTCCCAGTTGACGGCAAGGTAGCCGCCGCTGAGCTGCTCGGTGACCCACGGACCCACCATGTGCACACCCAGCACCTGGCCGGCGGTCCCGTCGGCGTTCTTCTTGGCGATTACTTTGACCAGGCCGTCCAGCTCGCCGAGGATCTGGGCGCGACTGTTGGCACGGAACTGATGCTTGGCGACGACGACATCGAAGCCAGCCGCGCGGGCCGCTTCTTCGCTGGGACCCGAGAACGCAACCTCAGGGTGACAGTAGATGGCCCACGGCACGCGGTCGTAGCGAATGGGGCTGGGCGCCTCGTCGAGGATGTGCTTGGTGACCAGGATGGCCTCGGCGTACCCAACGTGGGCGAGCGCAGGTGTGTCGATGAGGTCGCCGATGGCGTAGACGCCAGGCTCCGCGGTGCGGCAGTACTGGTCGACTTCGACGAAACCGCGAGCGCTGACCGAGACCGCCGTGCCCTGCAGGCCCAACTGGTCGGCAAACGGGCGGCGGCCGATGCTGACCACCACCGCGTCGACCTCCAGGTTCTGCGCATCGCTGTCGGAAGCGCCGAAGTGCACGGTGGTGCCGCCGAAGCCATTCGGCGTATGGCCGAGGACTTTGACACCGGTCTTGATGTCGATGTTCTTCTTCTTGAAGCTGCGTACGACGACGTTGGCAACGTCGGTGTCGAGACCGGGAAGCACCTTGGGAAGGCCTTCCAAAATGGTCACCTGCGAGCCAAGGTCGGCGAAGGTGCTGGCAAACTCGCAGCCGATGGCACCGCCGCCGATGACGGCCACGCGAGCGGGCACGTAGTTGAGCATCAGCACTTCGTCGCTGGTCATCACTGGCCCGGCCGGCTCGAAGCCCGGGATGGTGCGCGGCACGCTGCCCGAGGCCAAGATCACGTTGGTGCCCACCACGGTGCTGGTGGTGCCGTCGGGGTGAGTCACCGTCACGGTGTGGTTGGCCGACAGCGTGCCGATGCCGTCGAGCACGGTGATTTTCTTCGACTTCATGAAGGCGCCGAGGCCCTTCACGATGCCGTCCACAATGCGCTGCTTGCGCGCCTGAATCACCGCAAAGTTGACGACCGGAGCGCTGCTTTCGATACCGAACTCGGCGGCATGTTGGACGTGCCGGTTGACAGCAGCCGACTCGAGCAACGCCTTGGCAGGGATACAACCACGGTTCAGACAGGTGCCACCCAGGGCACCCTTCTCCACCAGCGCGACGCTGAGGCCGGCCGACGTGGCGTACAACGCTGCGCCGTAGCCGCCGGGGCCGCCACCAATGACCACGAGGTCGAACTGCTGCTGGTCCATGATTGTGTGAGCTCCACTCTGGTCGGGGGTGGCAAAGTCTGCAAACGCCACGGTACCGGCTGGGCGTGGGGCTCGCGGTGGGTGGTATCGATTACACCAGTTTCCAGCGAACCTGGTCCTCCGCGCGAATCAGGAGCAGCTGACGATCAGTCCCGGCGAGGCCCTCGATTGGGAAGCTCAGGGTGCACGTCACTTCAGCAACGCTGAAGCCGGTGCAGGCAGTACCAAGCGTGTCGTTGACAGCAGGTGCGATCCGCGTATTGGGGGCTACCAGCGAGAAACCATCGAGGCCTTCAGGGTCGTCCACACCCCCAAGCGTCACCGTGACCACCAGGACCGAAGCGGTGGCGTCCACATCCTCGACTGTCACCGTCGCGTCACCGGCTGAACCTGTTGCCCCAACCGTCAGTGGTGGTTGGGGCATCTCCTGGTTGGACAGGCGAAACAGCTGAATGCCGCCAGCGAGGAGTATCGCGAGGCCGCACGACACGGCCAGGAGGAGCAACGTTCGAGTGCGCATGACACTGCACAGGATACGGCCGACACTGCACAGCGACCTCTACGTCAGTTGGCGCGGGCGACCTTTACGCGTCGCAGCGGCGGAAGCGTCGGCGGCGGCTGTTTGCGAGGCGGCAGGTCGGCTAAGAGATGCGAGGTGATGTGAGCAATCTCTGCCACGGCGGCTTCAAATGCTGCCTCCGTTGAGGGTGACGTCTTTTGCACGCCACTGATCTTGCGTACGTACTGCCGGGCAGCGGCCTCAATTTCGACCGGTGTGGCCATCGGCTCAAGCCCGCGAAGGGTGGTGATGTTACGGCACATCACCAAATCGTATGCCACATCCGTCGTCTGACCGACCGTCGGCGTAGCATTCGGTCCATGGGCCTTCGCGACCTCACCAAACGACTGCGCACTTCTGTCGACGAGCTGGATGACCGGCGCCTGCAGGATCGCTTCTCGGGTCTCGGGCTCTCTTGCATTCGGGAGATGACGGCTCGTACACCGGTGCGTGTGGGCGGTGAGATCACCCGAATGAAGGTTGCACCCAGATCAGGTGTGAACACCTTTGAGATCACCGTTGACGACGGCACGGGCACGGTGGTTGCAGTGTTCACCGGCCGCCGTCACCTCGGCGGCGTCGACCACAACCGGGCGCTGGTTTTGGAGGGCGTCGCGCGCACCGAGCGCAACCGACTCGTGATGCTCAACCCCGCATACACACTGCTGCCGCAGCACTAGGGCAATCGACACTAGGGCGATCAGCGCTAGCCGATGAGTAGGGCGCGGGTGGCGTCTTCGCTCTCGCCAGTCACCAGGATCAGCACCTCGTCGCCGACGCGGAGAATGGTGTCGCCCCGCGGGACAACGACCTTCTCCTCACGCAGGACAGCCACGACCGTGGTGTCGCGAGGGAAGCCCACTTCGGCAATCTCGCGGCCGGCGGCCGGCGAGTTCTCCGCCAGTGTGACTTCGGCCAGCTTGGCCTTGCCGCCCTCGAACGACAGCAGCCGAACGAACGAACCGACCGACACTGCTTCCTGCACGAGACCCGTGATGAGGTGAGGTGTGCTGACCGATACGTCGACACCCCAGGTCTCGTTGAACATCCACTCGTTCTTCGGGTTGTTCACTCGGGCAACGACGCGAGGCACGGCGAACTCTTGCTTGGCCAACAGCGAGATGACGAGGTTGTCCTCATCGTCACCCGTCACCGAAGCAATGACGTCGGCCCGCTCCAGCCCGGCGGCCTTCAGCGCGCCGAAGTCGCAACCGTCGCCCTTCAGCCAGCGCACGCCCTCGATGGTGCCTTGGTATTGCTCGACAACACGAGCCTCACTGTCGACAATGGTCACCTCGTGGCCACCGCCCACCAGCTGCTCTGCGATGAACCTGCCAACACTTCCGCCGCCTGCAATCACAACATTCATCAAAGGCTCCTAGTGCGCTGCGGGCGGGTTGAGGGTGAGGTCGGCCAGCTGCGCAATGGCATCGTGGGCAACTGCGAGATAGATGACGTCGCCTTCTTGCACCACGAGATCGGCGGTGGGCAACATTGCGGAACCCAGCCGACTGACGGCCATGACTCGGATGCCAGCGCCTTCGGCTTCCAGCACTCTGTGACCCGCCCATGCACTACCAAAGGTGCGCTCGATGAGCGAGACCTTGGCCGACGGGTCCACCCACTCGACGGCAAGCACATCGGGCACCAGCCTGCGGAGCACGCGCTCGGTGGTCCACAACGCGGGCGCGACGGTGGCGATGCCAAGACGCTGGTACACAGCCGCGCGCTGCGGGTCGTAGATGCGAGCGACGACACGCTCGATTCCGAACGTCTCGCGGGCAACACGGGCCACAAGGATGTTGGAGTTGTCTCCGTTGGTGACCGCTGCCAGCGCTTCAGCCTTCTCGATGCCGGCTTTGACCAGCAGGTCGCGGTCGAAACCAATACCGACGAACTTCTCACCGGTGAAGTCGTCGCCGAGACGCTCGAATGCGGCCGGCTTACGGTCGATGATGGCAACGGTATGCCCTTCGCCGATCAGGTTGTGGGCCAACGACGACCCGACTCGGCCGCAACCCACGATCACTACATGCACGACTTGGTCCTCCTTGTCGCACGGGGCCCTGGCGGCCTCACGTCGGCGGTATTGCCGTCGGAACTGTAACCCGACATATGCTCCGCAACACCTATGTTCCAGTCTCTCAAGCGCCTCGTCATCGGCACACCAATCGCAAGTGCCGACGAAGGCCACCAGCGCCTCAGCAAGAAGATCGCACTGCCGGTCTTCGCCAGCGACGCCATCTCCTCTACTGCGTACGCAACCGATGAGATTCTCATCGTGCTGCTCGGCGCGGGCGCCGGGTACGCAGCCTTCACCAAGCTGGTGCCCATCGCCATCGTGGTGGCCGTCCTGTTGGTCATCGTCATCACCAGCTACCGCCAGACGATCTTCGCGTATCCCAGCGGCGGCGGCAGCTACATCGTCAGCAAGGAAAACCTCGGCACCATTCCGGCGCTGATCGCCGGATCGTCCCTCCTCGTCGATTACATCCTCACCGTTGCCGTGTCCGTCGCGGGTGGAACTCTGGCGATCAGGTCAGCATTCGGCTTCGACAACAAGTGGACAGTTCCCATCTGTCTCGGCTGCATCTTCTTGATGACCCTCGCCAACCTCCGTGGGCTCAAGGAGTCGGGGGCCCTCTTCGCGCCGCCCACCTACATCTACGTCATCTCGCTGATCACGCTCATCGTCGTCGGGCTCGTCCGTGTGTTCATTCTGAAGAACATCGATCCCATCGACCCGATCAAGGTGAGCAAGGAAGCCGAGGAATTCTCGAAGGGCGTCAAAGGCATCGGCATCATCGTGCTGTTGCGGGCCTTCTCGTCCGGCGCAGTCGCGCTGTCCGGCGTTGAGGCGGTCTCCAACGGTGTCCCAGCATTCAAGAAGCCCGAGAGCAAGAACGCTGCGTCCACCATCATGTGGATGGGCGCCATTCTGGGCACCTGCTTCGTCGGCATCTCGGTTCTCGCCTCACATCTCAAGCCTGTCCGCGGCGACGGCGACCCCACGGGAATTGCCCTCATGGCCGAACAGGTCTATGGCGGCAAGGGTCTGCTGTTCTGGATCATGCAGATCTCCACGTTTGCCATCCTCATCCTTGCGGCCAACACGGCGTATGCCGACTTCCCGCGGCTGTCCAGCATCATTGCGAAGGATGGCTTCCTGCCGCGCCAGTTCGCCAACCGCGGCGACCGGCTGGTCTTCTCCAACGGCGTCATCTTCCTCGCCGCCGTTGCCAGCGTGCTGATCATCATCTTCGACGGTCAGATCAGTGCGCTGATTCCACTCTACGCATTTGGTGTTTTCACGGGTTTCACACTCAGCCAAAGCGGCATGGTGGTGCACCACATTCGGCTCAAGGAACCAAGGTGGCGGCTCAGCCTCGCCATCAACGCCATCGGCGCCGTCACCACCGGCATCATCGCCGGCATCGTCGTGGTCTCGAAGTTCACCCAAGGTGCCTGGATCCCGGCCGCGTTGATTCCGATCATGGTGTTCTTCTTCCACTCGATCGGCAAGCACTATGCCCATGTGAAGAAGTCGTTGGCGGTGCCGGCCGGTTACAAGTCGCCGCGCCGCACTCACTATGTGGTCGTGCTCGTCGGCAAGGTCAACCGAGGAGTGCTCGACGCCGTTCAGTACGCCCGCAGCCTCAACCCCGAGCGCATCATCGCGCTGTCGATTGTGCAAGACCCGGAGGAAGAACGGGCGTTGCATGCACAGTGGGACGAGTACAACGTGCCGATCGAACTGCACACCATTTCGTCGCCGTACCGCGAGCTCACTCGCCCCGTCATCGCCTATCTCGACGAACTCGACCAGGAGCGCGACGACGACATCATCACCGTCGTCATCCCGGAGTCCGTCACCAAGGTCAGCAGTCAGTGGCTGCACAACCAATCGGCGTTCGCGCTGAAGGCCCGCCTGCTCTACCGTCCCGACACCGTGGTGGTCAGCGTGCCCGTGCATATCGACATCGATGCCGACGTCGACGCAAAGTAGCCTTCTGTTTCGTAGTCGCTCTGGCCGAAACGGGCCACGCCACGACAACCCACTATCGCCGGGCGTATTGTGCGTGCATGCGCGTGATCATCTCCGGGGCCAGCGGCCTCATCGGTTCGGCCCTGTGGAGCGAGCTTCGCAGCGACGGCCACGAGGTCGTCAAGTTGGTTCGCCGCACCGCTGAGGCTGGTGAAGTGCAGTGGGACCCGGCGGCCGGCGTTCTCCCTGTCGATGCGCTGGAGGGCGCCGACGCAATTGCGCACCTCGCCGGCGCCGGAATCGGCGACCATCGCTGGACACCTGAGTACAAAGCAGAGATCCTCAACAGTCGGGTCCGCTCCACCACGTTGCTGGCAGAGACAATCGCGTCGTGCACCAACCGACCACCGGTTTTGCTCAGCGGTTCCGCGATCGGCATCTACGGCGCGAGCGACGGGCGAGAACTCGACGAGCTCTCGCCGCTCGGCACCGGCTTCTTGGCCGACGTCTGCAAGGAATGGGAATCGGCCGCGCTGCCGGCGGCTGTCGCTGGCACCCGCGTTGCGTATCTTCGTACCGGCATTGTGCTCACCCCCAAGGGTGGTGCGCTGAAGAAGATGCTGCCGCTGTTCAAGTTCTTTGCAGGCGGTCGCTTTGGCAATGGCAAGCAGTGGCAGAGCTGGATTTCACTGCCCGACGAGGTCGGCGCGATCAAGCATCTCCTGACCGCCGATATCAGCGGCCCGGTCAACCTCACCGCACCGAACCCAGTGACCAACGCAGGCTTCGCCAAGCTGCTGGGCCAGGCGCTGGGGCGACCGTCAGCGCTGCCGGTGCCCTCGTTCGGACCCAAGCTGCTGCTGGGCAGCGAGCTGGCCAACGCACTGCTGTTTACCGGGCAGAACGTGCTGCCCACGGTGCTCAACAAGTCGAGCTATCAGTTCCAGCATCCGCGCCTCGACGAGGCGTTTGCGGCCCTGCTGAACTGACAATGGGCTGACCCGCCGAGAGAACGGGTTACTGGTCTGCTGTGTCGACGGCTGACCAGCGCCGTAGTGCCGCATCCAGGTCGAGCGGAAGGACGCCGATGTCGGTGGGCCAATCGGCACGAGGCACCGCCCACATGATTTCGAACTCAATTCCGTCGGGGTCCTTTCCGTACAGGCTCTTGCTGACGCCATGGTCGCTTTCACCGACAAGGGAACCGGCCTGCACGAGGCGAGCGCGCAGCGCCACCAGATCTTCGAGCGTGTGGACTTGCCAGGCCAGGTGATAGAGGCCAACCGACGGCGCCGCCGGCCGACGGGCGCCCACGCTGAAAAGACCCAGATCGTGGTCATTGTCCGAGCCGTCGGCTCGAAGGAAGAACGCCTTGTCACCCATGTTGTTCACGGTTTCGAAGCCGAGAACCTCGTTGTAGAACGCCGCCGACACCTTCGCATCGGTGACGTAGAGCACTGCATGGTTGAGTCGTTTGATGGACATCGCGTTTCTCCTTCGAGCCGTTACGGCTCAGTGATCCAGTTGCACTTGACGCTCGACGAGCCGAGCGCGACTGTCAGGACTTGAGGGCTTCGATTTCGAGTGTGATCTTGACAGTGTCGCCCACCACGAAGCCACCGGCTTCCAGTGCGACGTTCCACTCCAGACCGAAGTCCTTGCGGCTGATCTCAGCTTCGGCGGTGAAGCCGGCCTTGGTGTTGTTCCACGGGTCAACGGCAACGCCGTCGAACTCGAGGGCAAAATCGGTGGCCTTGGTGACACCCTTGATGGTCAGGTCGGTGTGCAACACGTAGTCGCTGCCCTTGGCCTCGATGCCGGTGCTGACCAATGTCCACTCGGGGTGGTTGTCAGCGTCGAAGAAATCGTCGCCGCGCAGATGGCCGTCACGGCTGGCGTCGCGAGTATCGATGGACTTGGCGGTGACTACCGCTTCCACCTTCGAGTCGAGCGGGTTCTCGCCGACGGTGATGGTGCCAGCGAAGTCGGTGAACTGACCGCGCACCTTGGCGACAACCAAGTGGCGAACGACGAAGCCGATGGTGGAGTGGCCGGCATCGACGGTCCAGATACCGGGGGTGAGTGCACTGAGATCGGACATTTACTTGCTCCTATGAATAGTTGAGGACACAATAAACTCTAGGTGCAGCTACTTGTGATCACAACTGTTTCCTACAACAACTCTTTCGCTAGGCTGTGGGCATGTCGAACTGGCTCTCCGAGACCGAACAGACCGCGTGGCGGAACTTTGTGACCACCATGCCAGACCTCGATGCCGCCTTTGAGGCCGACGTTGCGGTCCATGGCATCACCATGGGCGACTACACGGTTCTGGTCTTTCTGTCCGAGGCCGACGACCATCGCCTGCGCATGTGCGATCTGGCAGCATCGTTGCGCCTCTCCCCCAGCGGCCTCACCCGCCGCCTCGATGGCATGGTAAAGGCGGGCTGGGTCGATCGATCTGCGTGTAGCGCGGACCGACGCGTCATGTACGCCCACCTGACGGATGAAGGCATGGCGAAGATGAACGCGGCGGCACCCGACCACGTCGAAAGTGTGCGACGACACTTCTTCGAGCCGCTGGGTGCGGCTGGCGTGCAGCAACTCAGCGAGCTGTTCAGCGTGATTCGTCAGCACCTGCAGCAGACCCAGCCCGCCTGACCATGAGCGAACCGTTGCAGCTTCCCCAGGGCTTCCACGCGCACGTCGCCAACATCGGCATCAAGGACGACACCGACGACTTCACCATCGTTGCCGCTGATGGCCCGTGCGTGGCCGCTGGAGTGTTTACACAAAGCTCGTTTGCCGGGCCCAGCGTGTTCGTCAGTCGCCGACACGTCGCCGTTGGAACTGCGCGGGCGATGGTCGTCATCTCCAAAAACGCCAACGTCGCCACCGGGGCACAGGGCCTGGCTGACGCCGAGGAAGTTGTCGCCGGCGTGGCCGCAGCGCTTGAGTGCGCCCCTACCGAAGTGCTGCTCGCGTCCACCGGCGTGATCGGCCGCCCCTACCCCATGGATGTGGTGCGCACCGGACTGGCCACTATTCCGTCGCCGTTGCCGGGCACCGATGCGGCAGCGGTGGCGTGCGGCATCATGACCACCGACACGGTGGCGAAGACAGCCAGCGCAACGGTAGGCGCGGCCCGAATCGTTGGCGTGGCCAAGGGCGTGGGAATGATCGAACCCAATATGGCGACGATGATCGCAATGTTCTTCACCGACGCCGACGTCGAGAGACCAACGCTCGACGCAACGTTTCGGCGTGTCATCGATCGCACGCTGAATTGCGTGTCCATCGACACGGATACGTCCACCAGCGACACGGCCGTCATTCTCGCCAACGGCGTGGCCGGCCCCGTTGCGGCCGACGCCTTTGAGGCTGCGCTGTACTCAGTGGCACGGTCGCTGACACAGCAGATCGCACGCGACGGCGAGGGTGCAACCACCCTTCTGGAAGTCACCGTCGACTGCGCCGTCTCGGCTGAGCAAGCCAAGCGCGTTGCGCGCGCGATTGTGAACTCGCCGCTGGTCAAGACCGCTGTCCATGGCGCCGACCCCAACTGGGGTCGCGTTGCGATGGCTGTCGGCAAGGCAACCACCGCGGACGAGGTCGACCAGAATTCGGTCATCATCCGGTTCGGCACGCAGGAGGTGTATCCAGCGCGTATGGACGACCGGGGGCTGCAGGCGCTGGCCGCGTACATGCGCGGCGACGATGTACTGATCCACGTCTCGCTGGCCACTGGCGGCACCGCCACGGCGACGGTGTGGGGTTGCGACCTCACCGACGGCTATATCCGCATCAACGCCGACTACACCACCTGACTTCTTGCAGTCAGGCTGTGACCCGCACGCCCTTCCAGAAGGCGTAGCGGCCCTTGATCTCGGCGGCTGCGTCCTTCGGGGCCGGGTAGAACCAGGCCGCATCGGAGTTGAGCTGGCCATCCACGGTGACGTGCTGGTAGCTGGCGGTGCCCTTCCATGGGCACACGGTGTTACTGGGTGAGTCGGTGAGGTATTGCGACTTGACCGACTCGGCCGGGAAGTAATGATTCCCTTCGACGACGACGGTGTCATCACTCTCGGCGATGACGGTGCCATTCCATACTGCCTTCATGGCGGTTCCTCCTCGTAGATGCGCCGACCAGTATGCCGGGCCTTCCCGAACAAAGGCCGGGCGTGACAAAGGCCGGGAGGCGCCGCGGCCTTTGTCTCCTGGTGTGACTTACTTCGGTGGCATACGGATGCCGCCGTCGACGCGAATGGTCTCGGCGTTCATGTAGCTGTTGGTGATGCACTCGACAACCATCGAGGCCAGCTCGCTCTGGAAGCCGAGCCGCTGCGGGAACAGCACACCCTTTTGCAGGTTTGACTTGAACGCTTCGCTGTTGTCGCCCTCGCCGTAGATGGGGGTGTCGATCAGCCCGGGGGCAACGGTGTTGACGCGCACCCCAACAGCAGCAAGGTCGCGAGCGATCGGCAGGGTCATGCCAACGACGCCGCCCTTCGAGGCCGAGTACGAGGCCTGGCCGATCTGGCCGTCGAACGCCGCCACCGAGGCGATGTTGACGATGGCGCCACGCTCGCCGTATTCCAGCGGCTCGGTGGTGCTCATGGCCGTCGCTGCCAGGCGGATGCAATCGAAGCTGCCGATGAGGTTGATGGCGATGACCTTCTTGAACGCATCGAGATTGGCTGCGGACTCGTACTGGCCGTCCTTACCGACTGTGCGCTGGGCCCAGCCAATGCCGGCCGAGTTCACCAGCACGCGCAGCGGGCCCATGCTCTTGGCCATCTCGACGGCGTTGATGATGTCGTCGGTCTTGGTGACGTCGACCTTGCAGAACGCGCCACCAATCTCGTTGGCGAGCTCATTGCCCTTCTCCTCCTGCAGGTCGGCGACGACGACCTTGGCCCCCTTCGAGGCGAGAAGACGGGCGGTGGCTGCACCGATGCCGGAGGCACCACCCGTGACGATTGCGCTGACTCCATTGATATCCATGTCGACGACGATAGGCGGCGGCGCGGTTCGCAGCCCAAGCGGACCGCACCCAGGAACTACGGTGCATACCGTGCCAGGGCCACTGCAAGGGTTCACCGTCGTCGAGGCGTGTCAGATGGTGGCTGGGCCGTGGGCGGGCACGCTGCTCGCCGACCTCGGTGCCGACGTCATCAAGATCGAGCAGCCAAACGGCGGCGACCGAATGCGCCTACTCGGCCATCGCGTGGGCGGCATTGGCGCACTCTGGGCGGGGGTCAATCGCGGCAAACGCAGCACTGTTTTCGACCTGCAACGGGCGGAGGGTGTCGCTCTGCTCAAAGCGCTGGTCGCGAGCAGCGATGTGTTCATCCAGAACTTCCGCCCAGGCGTTGCCAAGCGGCTAGGGATAGACGAGCCTGCGTTGCGCGCCGTCAACCCATCCCTCGTCTACGTGTCGGTGAGCGGCTTTGGTGACACCGGCCCGTACATCGACCAGAAGAGCTACGACTACGTGGTGCAGGCGCTTTCGGGCATGGCTGCGCTGCAGGCCGGGCCAGATGGCGAGCCGGCCCTCATCCGCAACATCGTGATCGACAAGGTCACGGCGATGACGGCGATGCAGTCGATCCTTGCCGCGCTGCTGGCGCGTGAGCGAGGGGCGGGCGGGCAACACATTCGACTCTCAATGATCGATGCTGCGCTCGCCTTCCTGTGGCCGGACGGAATGATGCAGCACACGCTGCTGGCCGATGACGGCCGGGTCACAGCCGGGCCGCATATGGCGGACGGGTACCTGATCCGCCGCACAGCGGACAGCTATCTGACGCTCCTCGCCACCTCGAACTCGCAGTTCCCAGGCCTGTGCGCCGCGCTCGGTACGCAGCAGTGGCTGATTGACCCGCGTTTCGCGACGATGGCCAATCGCGAGATCAACGCCGTCGAACTGAGCGACCTGATCAGCGCCGAAATCGCCAAGCATCCCGGTGTCGAGTTGCGTGATGCCTTGCACGCCAACGACGTGCCGTGCGCGCTCATCGCCCAGCTCGCTGACGTGCACCTCGACCCACAGGTGCAGCACAACCAGACGCTGATCGAGCACGAGCGTCCGTGGCTCGGTTTCGTTCGCGAGCCGCGTCCGCCGGCACTGTTCAGCGCCACTCCGACTTCGCTCGGCCGCCATGCTCCCAAGCTCGACGAGCACACCGACGAAGTACTCGCCGAGTTGGGCCACTCCCCCGCCGACATCGCCGCCCTCAGATCCGCCGGCGTAGTCGGCAAACGCCTGTAGTCCGGCAACCTGTCGCGGGCGCGACCACCAACCTTGGAGGTCAAGGCCGCGACAGGTTGACGAATTTTGGACGGGACTGATTCGGGGCGACTGGCGACTGGGGCGACGGGGTTAGTCGAACAGGGACGGCTGGTCGTGTTCGGGCTTGGCGGCGGATGGCAGGGCCGGCTCGTCGAAGGGGCCGGCACTGGCGGCGACGGCGAGGCGGTCGACGAGGTCGTTCATCGGGTCGCCACTGTGACCCTTCACCCAGCGGAAGGTGGGCGCCCGCTCGATCACCAGCTCTACCAGCGGCATCCAGATATCGGTATTCGCGACGGGTTGCTTCTGCGAATTCTTCCAGCCGTTGGCCTTCCATTTCACCCACCAGCGGTCGCGGAAGCAGTGCACAACGTAGGTGCTGTCGCTGACGATGGTGAGCTGCCCGGGCAGCGACCGAAGGGCTTCCAGAACGGCCTGCAGTTCCATCCGCTGGTTGGTCGAATGGGCCGCGCCACCCGACCCGTAGGGCTCGCCGCCAGGGGCGACCGCCCACGCCCAGCCGCCGCGACCTGGGTTGCCGGCGCACGCGCCGTCAGTGAAGACGACGGTTGGTTCGTCGGTCACGTCTGTGCCGCGTTCACGTCTGTGCCGCGTTCACGATGACCGGGCCGAGGAACTGGGTGGCGATCAGTAACGATGCGTCGCTGCTCCAGTGCACACCATCAACGCGAGCGGCACGGTCCTGCCCCACTGGCTGGGTCTCCAGCCACGCGGCAAGGTCCACAACGTGCACCGCTGGTCGACTGAACCCGACTGATTCGATGGCCCGCCGCAACACCGAGTGTCGGGCTGGCTGAGCCTGAATATCTTCGCCGCCCGCCAGCGACGGCAACGGCGTCGGTGCCTTCAACCACACAATGCGCGGGGCACCGGCGGCTAACAGGCTGTCGGTGAACTGGGCCAACGAAACGGTCATTGCTTGCTCTACGGCGGGATCCGTGGGCGACAGGAGTGGCCCGTCTTGAGTGAGCCGCCGGTCCTGCACGTCCCACACCGTGCTCATCACCACGACAACATCTGGCTGCAGCTCCTTCACCTTCTCCGGAATCAGCTCGCGGACATACGGCCCGCAGACAGCGTCGACATCGCGCTGGCCGTTATTCAATTCGAGGTAGCCACCAAGAACCAGGCCACAGCCAGGCCCAGCGTCCACTGTCACCTGCGCGTACTGTGGATTGGCTGCGGCCCAGGCCACAAGGCCAGCGCCGGTGGCCTCCGCGGTCGAGTCGCCCACGACCAGGATGCGCACCGGCCGCGAGGGCACCGCCAGCTGTGTGGTGGTGGTTGCGACTGCCGGCGTGGTGGCGACGGCTGCTTCGCCGCTCTCGGTTGTCGGCACCGCGGAGGCAGAAGGCAGCGAACTCGTTGCAGCAATCGTGACGAGGGGCGCCACCGGGCCCGTGTCGAACGAGGCTTGCTCGGCGGCGGCAGCATCGACGCCGTAGTACTTGGTGACGGACGGCAAGATGGCGAGTGCGAGCAGCGTGGCCAGCGCGGTTCCCGCGAACGCTGCGACGAGCGTTCGTCGCGGTGGCAGCCAGGTAGCGAGGCGGATCGGTTTTTCGATCAGGTAATACGAGGCGACTGACACCACGAGTGTGATTGCACACTTCGCCGCCAGCGATACGCCGACCGGAACGTCCCAGCCCTCACGGTCGATGAGTACGAAGATGGGCCAGTGGTAGAGGTACACCCCGTAGCTGATCTTGCCCAGCCCTACCAGCGGGCGGGCGCTCAGCATCGTGCGGACGGGGCCGGGCGTCTGCAGGCCAACGATCAGCGCAGCGCTGACTGCGGCCACGACGGGCAGCGCACCTTCGTAGGCCGCGCCGGACCCATCGGGGAA
>JAYVVY010000039.1:0-7240 GCA_043786575.1 Ilumatobacteraceae bacterium | reverse complement strand
ATCTCGCCGAACGTGACGTGGCCACTGGTGGGGTCGTAGAGCCTGCTCAGCAGTTTCGCAAGCGTGCTCTTGCCGGCGCCCGTTGGGCCGACCAGCGCCAGCCGTTCGCCGGGAGCGACGGCGAGGCCGACTTCGCTGAGCGCCAGCCGTTCGCTGCCCTCGTACGCGAACGTGATGTGATGCGCTTCGAGGACACCCGTCGCCGGCAGCGACACCGGCTTGGGGTGCTCGGCCACATCGGGCACGGTGTCCATCAGCGTGTACAGCTTGTGCAGCGACGCCGCAGCACTTTGCACGGTGTTGTAGAGCTGTGAGAGCTGCTGCACCGGGTCGAACAGGTTGGCAACCAACAGGATGAACGCGGCCACCGTGCCGAACCCGACCGAGCCGCGATGCACCAGCGCGCCGCCCACCCCGACGACGAGTGCAATGGACACGATCCCTGCCCACTCGACCAGCCCGAAGTACCAGGTGCTGATCTTCACGCTGCGCAGATGGCTGCCGTACAGCGCCCGGTTGGAGGTGACGAAGCGCCGATTGGTCTCGGCTTCGCGACCGTAGGCCTGGATGACCCGGACGCCGGTGATGCCCTCCTGCAGGTTCGACAGGTTGCTGCCGACTCGCTCGCGAACATCGAGGTACGCCACGTTGGAGAGGCGTTGGAAGCGGATCGATGCAAGGCCCAGAATTGGTGCGACGAACACGATCACGACCAGCGTCATCTGCCAGCTCAGTGCTGTCATCAGGATGAGGCTCATCATCAGCAGCAGCGCTGCACCCACGAACTGCAGAAGGCCCCACTGGATGAGTTCACCCATGCTCTCGATGTCGGCGGTCATACGAGACACCAAAACACCAGCCTTGTTGCGATCGAAGAACGCCATCGACTGAGACTGGAGGCGGTCGAAGACTGCGACGCGCAAGTCGCGGAGGAACCCTTCGCCTGCGCGGTTGATCGCCAGCTGTTGCGCCCGAGCAACGAAGTAGCCGATGATCACCGTGACGACGAAGCCGGCAACGGACCAGTTCAAGGCGGTCGCATCGGCGTTTTTGATGCCGTGATCGAGCCCCGTCTTGACGAAGACCGGGCCGGCAACGGTGCACAACGCCGACAACGAGACCAGGCCGACCGCCCACCAGATGGTCCGTCGATATGGCTGAGCGAACTGCAGCGAACGACGCAACACGCGGCCGGTCTCGGCACGGTCCAGCTTGTCCTCGTCGCTGACGCCGCCGGAGGCCCACATGGTCAGCTCACCTCCGCGGTCGCGACAGCTTCTTCGTCCAGTTCGGCGAGCGCTGCCAGCACGGCCCGATACCGCTCGCTGGTCGCCAGCAGTTCGTCATGCGTGCCGGTGGCAACAACATGGCCTTCGTCCAGCAACACCACGGTGTCGGCGAGTGCGATCGTTCCCGGCCGGTGCGCGATCACGATGGTCGTGCGCCCCTCCATCACCGTCGTCATCGCCTCTCGAATCTCGTGCTCCTTCGACGGGTCGACGGCGCTGGTGGCGTCGTCGAGCACGAGTACCCGCGGGTTCGCAAGGATCGCACGCGCCAGGGCAACGCGCTGCCGCTGGCCTCCGCTCAGCGAGAACCCGCGCTCACCCAGCAGCGTCTCGTAACCGTCGGGCAGCTGCACGATGAAATCGTGTGCTCCTGACAACGTTGCGGCGGACTCCACATCCGCCGCCGAGGCATCCGGGCGGGAAAAGGCGATATTGGCCGCAACCGTGTCGTGGAACAAGAAGGTGTCTTCGAACACGATTGCAACCGCTTGACGCAACTCGGCCAATGTCAGGTCGCGCAGGTCAACGCCGTCGATCATGATCGAGCCCTCCTTGACGTCGTAGAACCTCACGAGCAGGCGAGCCAGCGTCGACTTGCCGCTGCCGGTCGCACCCACGACAGCGACCGATGCACCTGCCGGTATGCGCAGGTCGAAATCGCGCAGCACCTGGTTGTCCGGGTCGTATCCAAAGCCGACGTGACCGAACGAAACCTGCCCCAAGCGGTCACCGGCGGGAAGCGA
This sequence comes from Ilumatobacteraceae bacterium, assembly GCA_043786575.1. GTDB lineage: Bacteria > Actinomycetota > Acidimicrobiia > Acidimicrobiales > Ilumatobacteraceae > UBA668. The sequence goes on along the minus strand of JAYVVY010000039.1, from coordinate 5,208 downwards.
GAGCGGCTTGTCTGCATCGCGCACTTCGGGCACCGTCGACAGCACTTCGTTGACACGCAGCAACGCCGCCGCCGCGCGTTGGCCGAACGCAACGGTCATACCCAGGTTGCGTAGCGGGAAGATGAGGAGCCCGATGTACTGCATGAACTCCAACATCTGTCCGCGAGTCATCGACCCGTTCAATACCCGGTGTCCGCCGATGGCGAGCACGGCGATCAGCCCGAGGTTGGGCAGCAGGTCGAGCGCCGGCAGGTAGGTGCTGCGAACTCGAGCCGCCTGCAACGACACGCGACGAATGTCGTCGGCCTCCACCTTCAGGCGGGCCGCCGTCACGCCCTCGGCACCGAAGCCTTTGATGACACGGACGCCGCTGACCGCTTCTTCCACCACTGTGGCCAACTGTGCTTGCTCGACCTGCACGGCTAGCACGGCTGGATGAATTCTGCGCGAGAAGCGAGTGGCCAGAACATTCAAGAACGGCAAGGGGGCGAGCGCTACCAACGCAAGGAACGGTTGCTGGATGACCAGAATGACGACGATCGTCACCACCATCATCAGGTTCGAAGCAGTGATGGGAATCATCACCACGAAGCCCTGGATCTGGAGAAGATCGCTGGAAGCGCGGCTCATCAGCTGACCCGTCTGGGTGTGGTCGTGATAGGCGACGTGCAAACGCAGGATGTGCGCGAACAGTTGCTCACGAAGCTTGGTCTCGGTGAGACGACTCTCGCGGAACGCGAACCAGCGCCGCCACGCCGTGAAGGTGCCGGCAATCACCGCCACCGCCGCAATCATCAGCGACCAGAACCACAACGAGCCGTTCCCCAACACGGCGCGGTCGACGGCAAGGCTGGTCAGCTTCGGCACGGTGACTTTGCCTGTACTCCACAGCAACCCAACCGCGACGCCCGCCATCAGACCAGCGCGTTGCTCGCGCAGCATGGCCCGCAGCAAACCCCAACCGCCAGCCCCTGGCGTCTGCAGCTTGTGCGCCTTGGCCCGTCTCCCCACGTGTTGGGACACTACGCCGAGACACCGCTGAACCGAGAGTTGAATGGCAAACACCTGGCGTCGGCGCCCGCGACGCGTCAGAATCCGCGCACGATGCTGTCCACTGATCGCCTCCTCATCGAACCACTGGACCACGAGCACGCCGCCGGACTGGTTACGGCGCTCAGCGACAACTCGGTGGGCGCCTACCTCGGCGGTCCGGCGGTGACCACAGTCGATGCGCTACACGCCTGGATCGACCAGTTGACCCTCGGGCCTAGTGCCGAGATGGCCGAGGACCACTGGTGGAACTGGGCCGTTCGGCGCAGCCGTGACGGACTGATCCTCGGCTACATCCAGGCCACCGGCTACACCGATTGGGCGGAAGTCGCCTATGTGTTCGGCCCCGCCACCCGCGGTCGAGGGTACGCAACGGAGGCTGTGCGCTGGCTCATCGCGCACCTTGCCGATGGTGGCCGCAGCGAGCTGTGGGCCGCGGTCCACCACGACAATGCTGCATCCATTCGCCTGATCACACGAGTCGGCTTCAACCAAGTGGCGACGGCCACCCGCCAACTTGCGTCATTCGACGAAGGCGATCTGTTGTTCCAGCTCCGGGTTACTGGCGCTGTGCGCGCCGAGTGACGGCGAGGGCACCTGCGCCGACCCCGACGAGCAGCAGGCCAAGCGCCAGTGTTCCATCACTCGAGCGGCCCGTAGCGGGCAATCGTGTGGTCGGAGCAATGGTGCTCGTCGGCGCAGGTGCGGTGGTCGTGGTGGTGGCTGCGGTGGTCACCGGCGCCAGAGACGCAAAGGTGAACAGAATTCCCGAGGTGGGAACCGAGCTGATCGTCTCGCTGACCGGCGTGCAGTACACAAGAGCCGTATAACCGCGTCCCTCGACGAACGTCGGATCGGTGACCGTGTAGGTAGCGGGTGCGGGAGTCGGCAAGGTCGCCTGACCGATAAGTACACCCGTGCTCGGGTCACTCGGGTTGGTCGGGGGGATGCCCCAGCGAACGAGCACTGCGTCAGTCGCGCCGCAGCCGATCGGCACTGTGATACCGGTGCCCGGCACGAAGCTGCCGATGTTGGTGATCGTGAGCGGTACCAGCGTGAAGGTGTCGATCACATCACTCGGCGACAACAGGTCGTCCTTCCCAAGGCAACTTGCCTGCACCGTGTACGCACCCGGCGTCATGCCGTTGGTATCGATCAAGACTGGCGACACCGTTCCATCGAATGCGTGGTTGATTACCGTTGACGTCGCGGTCGCCGTGATGACCAGCTCGCCGCTGCCCAGGCCACAAAGGTTCGACACAGGAATTTGCATGCCCACCGTCCGGGTCCCGAAGTTTGTGGCAGCGACGTTGGCAGCTACCGACGCAGCGCCGATCGCCGCTGATGCACCGACGATGACGGTTGCTCCCACCATTGCGTACCGCATCGACTTCGCGTTCCATCGGTTCCAAAGATTGCTCATGCGTGCTGTCCCTTCCCGCCGCTGCACCCGTCGCGCAGCGCAACAGGTATCGGTCAGCACTTCCGCGACCTTGAATCAGCCAGAACGCGATGCGTCGCATGAACAGCAGCGTGACGGGTTCGACGGCTTCACCCGTGGCCCCTACTGTTGACGCATGAACATCATTGGTTGGATCATCGTTGGCTTGCTCGCTGGCCTTCTGGCGCGCTGGATCACCCGCGACGAAAAGAGCGGCTGCCTCTACACAGTTGCGGTCGGAGTGCTGGGTGCGCTGATCGGTGGCGCGCTGATGCAGGCGGCCGGCGGGAATGGCATCAACGAGTTCGACCTGCGCGCCATCTTGGTCGCGGCACTCGGCGCCGTGCTGCTGCTGTTGGTTCTGCAAGCAATCGGCGGCCGTCGCCGTCACTAGGGCGAGAGCAGCTCGCGGACGCGCTCTTTGGGGCGGCCGATTATGGCTTTCGTCGGCGTCACCACGACTGGTCGCTGCAGCAACTGCTTGTGACGCACCAGTAAGTCGACGACCTGCTCGGATGTGGCGGCGTCCGCGTCGGTGAGGCCCAGCTTCTTCCACATACTGTCGCGACGAACGAGGTCAGTGACAGGGTCTTCTAGCTTGGCGATGATGTCGCGCAAGGTGGCCGCATCGGGCGGGGTCTTGATGTAGAGCACGATGTTGGCGTCCACGCCGAGTTCCTGGGCAATGCTCACGGCATTGCTGGAGGAGTTTCAATGTGGGTTGTGGTAGATGGTGACGTCAGCCATAAGGGCGCAGCGTAGCCACCGGCACCCCACAAGTATCCCTGTGAGACCCTCTGCGTATGGTGCTACCCACGGCTTCCCCCCGTTCATGACAGTCCTGCCGGCACTGCACTCGCGGCGCCGGCATCACGTCCGGAGGTCGCCCCATGCCCGCACACGAGATTCCATCCACTCCCTTGCCCCGGCCGGCCGCCGTGCGCTGCGGTACCGATGCGTTACGAGTCCTGTTCTTGTCCGCGTCACAACCGCTCGAACCCGAGACATTGGTCTTTCTGCTCGACCGTGAGGGCAACGGCAGCGTGATCACCATCGTGTCGGGCACTATCGATCCAGACGCAATACTCTCCGTTGCGGAGTGCATCGCTCGCGCCGCTCGAGGCCTGCCGCAGGCGGAGGCAATGGTGCTGGCAACTATCCGACCCGCCGGGTGCGTGCTCCCCGGCGACATCGATCGTTGGCTCGAAGCCAGCGAGCTCATCGAGTCCTACGGCGTCGCCCTCATCGAGTGGTATATCATCGGTCCGTCTGGCGCCCAGAGTCCGCGAAATCTGCTCGGTGAGCCAGAACGTTGGCATCTCCTCACCCCTGGCGACACACAATGAGTCGCCGGTCAGCCGATCGAGCGACGCTGACTAGGGCTCATTCGAAGCCCGGCGGCACGCAGCCGTCGCACCAATTCACGGCTGTGCGTGGGCACCGCTCCGCGAGCGACCATCTCGTCGAAGTACTCCTGAGGCACGTCGTAGTGGTCACCGTGAAAGCCGCGGCGCGGTATCCCGGCGGCTTGGGCAAAGTCGTGCAGTTCTTCGTAGGTGGCGTCGCTGACCAAGTGCGCCCACAGCCTGCCCTTGTGCTGCCAGCGTGGTTCGTCGATCAACACTGTCATCGCCAAATCTCCACCAATTAATCTTGCAAGTCGGATTCAGTGAGCACCAGTCGTTCAGTGAGCACCAGTCGTTCAGTGAGCACAGGCGCAGCCGCCGCCACAGCCGCCGCCCGATGGCCGGGCTGCAGGTGTGGCCGGGGCGGCAGCTCCATTGGCTCCGACGCTGGCGAACACCGACAGAAGGCGCACCGCGCCCGCATGCCCCTGCGGGCAGGTGGCGGGGTCGCTGGACTCGCTCATCGGGCGACGAACCTCGAAGGTGTCGTCACAGGCACGACAGCGGAACTCGTAGAGCGGCATCGCCCGACATCGTAGCCATCCGCTGTGCTTGACTGTCATCCGTGACCAGTACTGCCCCAATGACCGTCGAGACGATTCCCAACACCGAGGAGGTGTTGGAGACCGGCGAGCCGGCGTCAGCGCACATCGTCAAGACCGATCCTGGAGAAAACGCAGCGGCGAAGGTGCTGGAAGCCCGTATCTACGGCACGCCATTGGAAGCACTGTGCGGACATGTCTGGGTTCCGTCTCGCGACCCGAAGCAACTGCCCATCTGCGAGAAGTGCAAGGGCATCTACGAGATGTACAAGGCATTCAACGACGGCCTTCGCGACCAGCCCGACGAGTGAGCGCCGCCGACTACGCCGACCGCACGAAGGGTCTTCGCATCCGCCAGGCGGTTCGGGCGGTGGTGCTCGACCCTGACGACCGCGTGCTGCTCGTTCGATTCGAGTTCCCGACTACCGGCACGAAGTGGGCACTGCCCGGCGGCGGTATCGAGGCCGGCGAGAGCGATCACGACGCATTGCGCCGCGAATTGTCCGAGGAAGTCGGCGCACCCGACGTAGTGATCGGGCCACACATCTGGAACCGACTTCACATCGTCCCCTTCATCGATGGCAGCCATGACGGCCAGATCGAACGGATCTACGTCGTGCGCACACCGGTATTCACTCCGCAGCCTGCCCTGACATGGGAGCAGCTCAATTCGGAATACGTGTTCGAGGTTCGTTGGTGGCAACCCAGCGATCTCCACGATGCCACGCCGGTCGCTCCCGCACTGCTCAGTGGCCACCTTGCGCGGCTG
>JAYVVY010000038.1:0-5327 GCA_043786575.1 Ilumatobacteraceae bacterium | reverse complement strand
GGGCATGGCCCCGGCCCTCTCCATTCATTACACGACCTACGTCGAACTCAGCTCTTCGGCCAGCTCGCCTCGACGTTGTCGAGGAAGGTCTTCGTGTCGTTGGTACCGATGACCCACGCGGTGACCTCTGTCCAGAACGTACCGGCACCCACCGCGCCGGGCATCAGGTCCGAGCCGTCGAAGCGGAACACCTCACCGGTGCTCTGCAGGTCGAATACGGCCTGCAGGAACGGGTCGGTCACCTTGGAGACGTCGAGGTTCTTGTTCGGGCCCAGCTCGTTGCGGGAGTTGGCGATCGACAGCTGGTAGTCGGCAGAACCGGTGTACCGAACGACGTCGTAGCTCTCGGGCTTGTCGGTGGCGGCGGCATAGATGTCGCCGGCGCCGAGCATGAACTTGGGCCCACCGGCAGGGCTGGGCAGGTAGAAGAACCAGATGTCGCCTTCAGGTGAGACGTCCGTGCCTTCCGGCCAGCTGCCACGGTAGAAGCTTGCCTGGCGGTGCATGTAGCAGTCGCCGGTAAGGATGGGGAGGCCACCGTCCTGGAACTTGGTGGTGGCGATCGCCTTCACCAGGTTCTCGCCGCCTAGGTAGTCGGCGTTCTTGACGATCGCGCCGACTGCGTCGACCGCTGCCATGACCTTCGGGTCGTTGAACGGGATCTCGTGGTTGACCCACTGGTCGTAGACGTCGCCACCGTTGATGCGGAGCATGAAGTCTTCGATCCAGTCGGTGATGACCCAGCCAGTGGCAACACCGGACTCGGCGCCGATGCACCACGGGGTCTTGCCATCGGTAACGACCTTGTCGGACAGCGTCGTCAGCTCCTCGAGCGTCGTGGGAATGGCGTAGCCGCCGTCCTTGAACGCCTTCGGGCTGTACCACACCAGCGACTTGACGCTCGAGCGACCCGGAAGGCCGTAGATCTTGCCATCGGCGCCGGATGCGTACACGTCCCAGCCGGCGGCGAAGTCAGCCGTTATGTGGGCGGCCACATCGTCCGGCAGCACCTGCAGGTAGCCCTTGGCGGCGTGGCTGCGGAGCAAACCCGGCTGCGGGTAGTCGATCACGTCGGGGGCATCGCCACCCTCGAGCCGCACGTTGAGCTCGGTCTCGAACTGGTCGGTGCCCTGGAAGTCGATCGTGACGCCGGTGCAGTCCGCCAGCGGCTGGTAGCCGGCGACGAAGTCGGGGATCGCAAGGTCGGTGTCCGTGTTGCGGACCGGGGAGAAGATCGTCACGGTCTTACCCTTGTACTGTTGCTCGCACTTGATCTCGCCGTTCAACAAGCTGTCGACGCTGCCGCCACCAGCCGTGTCGGCGGACGAGCTGTCCTTCTTGTCGTCGCCGCATGCTGCGACGAGCAGCCCGGCGATCATGATCGCGCCGAGGAGGCGCTTGGATGGAAGCATGAGAGTTCTCCCCCTGGAGTGGCCGGGCGGGATGTCCGGTCCATAACGTACGTACTACTGAAGTTCGGCCAGAACTCCAAGCCGCACGCTAGCACGATGCGCAAGCTGGGGCCGGAACACCGGCGCCTGCCAGCGGTCAGGCCCAGATTGCGAGTCGGGTGTCGCGGTCGAAGAAGTGCAGGTTCTCGATCGACACCGCAATGTCGACGACCTCGCCGAATCGCACTTGCGACCGGGGATGGAAACGGCCCACCGCGTTCGATGCTGCGTGCGCGACGGCGCTGTCGACCGCGTCCGGATCCCCCGCGTCGACTCGGCCGACATCAAGGTCAAAGTGCACCATGATCTCTGATCCCAACGCCTCGAGCAGGGTGACCTTCCCTCGCAGCAGCGCGCCGTCGCGCACGCCGTTCGCCTTGGCGGCGTCCTCGAAGTCTTCGGGACGGATCCCGATCACCAGTTGCTTGTCGTCGTAGCCACGCAAACCCGGGTGGGCAGCCAACGATTCAGGCGCCAACGTCAACGTTTGCGAGCCCAACGCGATCGAGCCGCCGTCGCCGCTCACGTGCAAGGTCGCGTCGTACAGGTTCATCGACGGTGAACCGATGAACGCCGCGACGAAGACGTTGGCGGGCCGGTCGTACAGGTTCTGTGGCGTGTCGACCTGCTGCAGGTACCCGTCCTTGATCACCGCCACTCGGTCGCCCATGGTCATCGCCTCGACCTGATCGTGGGTGACGTAGAACGTGGTCACCCCGAGGCTGCGCTGCAAGCCCGCGATCTCTGCACGCATCTGCACGCGCAGCTTGGCGTCGAGGTTCGACAGCGGCTCGTCCATCAGGAACGCCGCCGGTTGGCGAACGATCGCGCGCCCCATCGCCACCCGCTGGCGCTGACCGCCAGAGAGCTGACCCGGCTTGCGATCGAGGTAGGCAGTCAGCTCGAGCGTTTCGGCCGCCCTGCGGACCCGCTGCTCGATCTCGGCCTTGGGCACCTTCGCCAGCTTCAAGGCGAAGCCGATGTTGTCGTACACCGACATGTGGGGATACAGCGCGTAGTTCTGGAACACCATCGCGATGTCACGGTCCTTGGGCTCGACATCGTTCACCACCCGGTCACCGATCCGCATCTCACCGTCGCTGATTGTCTCCAGACCGGCGATCATCCGCAGTGCCGTTGACTTTCCACAGCCGGACGGACCCACCAACACGAGGAACTCGCCATCTTCGATCTCGAGGCTCAGATCGTGGATTGCGTGGAACCCGTTCTCATAGATCTTGTTCACCTTGTCCAACACGACGTTCGCCATGCGGCGGACTATAGCGAGCGGCGCAGCGGTGGGTGAGCGAGGTGGAAGCAACGAAGTCAGGGAACTGCCAGCAGACGGAACGATCACAAGGCTCTCGGCTGAATGCATCCGCGCCCAGCCCGGGACTAGAGGGCAGGTAGAATTCGCCCCTGCCGGCCACCTCCGGCGGGCGTGCCATTCACGAATCAGATAGAAGAGGCTCATGGTCGAGATTCTCAAGCGTGCTCGACGTGGAGGCGACGGTCCTGGGCAAGCGGTACGCGCTGTGCTGTGCGTACTGATCGCCGACCGGGCCGGCCGCTGATGCGGTTGCAGCTCGCGAAGGCCACAGAGCACCCGGGCATCGTCGACTGGCCACTCGACCAGCCGCTCGACGACTGGACGATCGACGGCATGCAGAAGGTGGCTGGGCTGCACCGCCACGTCGTGAGGCTCGTGGAGGTCGGCCAGACCAGCTACGTGGTCAAGGAACTGCCCGACGCCCTGGCCCAACGCGAGTGGCGGCTGCTGCGTGAACTGGCCGAGGCCGACTTGCCAACGGCAGAGGTCATCGGCGTCGTCACCGGCCGCGACGACGAAGCCGACGGCCTGCTGATCACGCGCCACCTCGACTACTCGCTGCCCTATCGCAGCCTGCTGTCGGGGCGCGGCCTGCGCATCCCGTACCTGGGCGAGCGGCTGCTCGATTCACTCGCCGGCCTGCTGGTGCGCCTACACCTTTCCGGTTTCTACTGGGGCGACTGCTCGTTGTCGAACACGCTGTTCCGGCGCGACGCCGGTGCACTGTCGGCGTACATCATCGACGTCGAAACCGGCGAACGTCATGAAGCGCTCAGCGACGGTCAACGCACGCTGGACCTGGTGATCGCTACCGAAAACGTCCTCGGCGGTTTGCTGGACCTGCAGATGGGCGGTTTGCTGGCCGATGGAATTGACCCGGTCGAAACTGCGCTCGCTATCGAGCACTCATACGAACGGCTGTGGGTTGAGCTGACCGGCGTCGACGAGTTCAACGCCGAGGAGACGTTTCGGGTCGACCGCCGGCTGCAGAGGCTGCACGACCTCGGCTTCGACGCCGCCGAGCTGGAGCTGGTCACCACCGTCGGCGGCTCACGGCTGCGACTGGTGCCGCGAGTCGTGGAGCACGGGTTCCACACGCAAAAGCTGCGCGCCATCACCGGCATCGAGGCCGGCGAGAACCAGGCCCGGCGCCTGCTGAACGACATCAGCCGCTATCGGGCCGTGCTTGAACAGCGTGGCGGCCGCAGGGTTCCCGAGTCCGTTGCTGCCGCACGCTGGCTGGAGGAGCGTTTCGAGCGGGCGCTGGCCGCCATTCCGCCCGAGATGGCCAGCAAGCTGGAGCCAGCCGAGCTGTACCACCAAGTTCTGGAGCACCGTTGGTTCCTGTCCGAGCGCGCGGGCGGCGACGTCGGGCTGGACGAGACAGTGGCGTCGTACGTGGCCGACGTGCTGGCCAGCGCTCCCGCCGAACAGATCCTGACGCTCGACGAGGTGTAGGTGCGGCGGCCTCGGTGAACTAGGCCGCCGACTCGAACTGCGCCCAGACGGCCGCTGCAGCCGGGTGTTGCAGCACACGTGAGCGCAGCAAGTCGCGCTGCACCTCGGCCGCCAGCGCGGGTTGGTCGACAGTGGCCCACCTCACCAGCCCGCTCCAGAAACGCTCGATCAGGTCGCTGCCTGCAATCGTGCTGCCGTCGACCGTACGGAACGCAATGCTGGCGCACTCACCGAGGTAGAGGCACAGCGACGAAACGTGAATCTCTTCGTCGGTACGAATACGCCCGACAATCTTCGCCGCTTCCTCCGCCTGAGCGCGACGGTCGGCGAACAGTTCGGGCGTGCGCAACAATGCCTGCGTGTCCGCGAAACCGATTTCGGCACGGAACTCGATGACGAGCAGGTTCATCAACAGCGACAACAAACCTTCCACAGCGGGCGCCACTTCCGGCATCACTCTGGTGCCGGCTTCGGGACGTGCGATGTTGACCGGTGGGTCGGCGTCTGGGTAGGCATCAGCGCCGAACGCAAGGTCGCGCGCAACGAACCACATCTGGTCGTGCGCCCCGATCACTCCATCGACCGGATCGGTGACCCCACCCTCGTCCCAGCCATGCGCCTTCAACAAACCTTTGCCGAGGTGACCAATCGCCATCATCGAAATGTCGTCCACGATGTGGGGTGCCAGGGAAGGAAACTTGACCTCGGCCAACAGCCGGCCACGAGCCTCGATCTTGCCGGTGATGGTGAGCGAGTTCCAGAACGTCTGACCCAACCCGTTGCGAAGTAGCACCCGCGACTGCTCGACAGTCGGCAGCCGAGTACCGCCGAGCAGCGACGAGTCAGCGTTCAACGGCTGACCGCCACGGGCGATGAGTGCCTGCGTCCATGCCTCCAGCGCGGGCACCCGGACCAGCGCCCGCGGCGGCTGGTAGGTGCCATCAGGGTGAAAGCCACCATGCATTCGCCGGCCATCCACGATGTGCGGGGCTAGGTCGGGGTGGTCGCGTAGCAGTTCTTCCTCGGTGTACACCAGGGCAGTCATGGGCCAAGCGTACGCTCTGGTGACAGGCCTGTACGTTGCCGGA
>JAYVVY010000037.1:0-4451 GCA_043786575.1 Ilumatobacteraceae bacterium | reverse complement strand
GACAACGTCGTGGTGCTGCTGCACGCGTTCGTCCGTGATACGGCCCAGGTGGCGAGCCAGATGAGCGGCGTAGATCAGACCAATGCCGACCGCCTCGCCATGGGCGAGTTCGTAGCCGGACTCGATCTCCAACGCGTGGGCCAGCGTGTGGCCGTAGTTGAGCAACGCCCGGCGACCGCCTTCGCGTTCGTCGCTGGCCACTACCTCGGCCTTGATCTGCACGCAGCGTGCAATGCGCTCGGCCTCGCCCATCGCCAACAGGTCATCGCCGGTGAGGAAGTGATACTTCGCCATCTCACCGCGACCGCAGCGCAGCTCACGAGGCGGCAGAGTGGACAACGCGTCGAGATCGCAGATCACTCCGCTGGGCTGCCAATAGGACCCCACCAGGTTCTTGCCCCCCACACCATCGACGGCAGCCAGGTTGACACCGGTCTTGCCGCCGATTGCAGCGTCGACCATGCCCACCAGCGTGGTGCTGACGTGCACCACGGGAACACCGCGGTGCCACGACGCGGCAGCAAAGCCGGCTACGTCGGTGACCATTCCTCCGCCAACGCCCACCACTACGTCGTTGCGCGTGAGCCCCATGCGGGCGAAACCCCGACACAGCGACTCGATGGTAGCCAGCGACTTGTACTGCTCTCCCTCGCCGATCTCAAACCGCTCGAATGGCAGGCCAGGGTCCACTGCTAGTGGAACACCTGCCTGAGTGACCAGCGCAACGCGACGGGCCGTCCGTGGCAGTAACGCAGCAAGCTCGCTGCGCGCGCCGTTGCCCACGAGTACGTCATAGCTGCGGGCGCCCAGCGGCACGTGAACCGTGATCATCGCAGCACCGCTTCCACCACGTCACTCACTGATCGATTGTCGACCAGCACGATGGCATCAGCCACTTCTCGATAGAGGGCTTCGCGCTCTTTGGACATGCGCTGCAAGGTACCGGTTGTATCGACGTCCAACAGTGGACGATGGCCGCCACTCTTCACACGATCGACCAGCGTCGACGGGTCCGCGCACAGCCACACCACCTTCGCTCCAGACGTCTTCAACGCTGCGCGGTTGGTCTCGCTGAGCACCACTCCGCCTGCACCGGCGATCACCAGCGGCTCGGGCGACGCCAGGGCTTCCAGCAGCACCTCAGTCTCCAACGCACGAAACGCCGCCTCTCCGTCCTCTGCGAAAATCTCGCGCACCGTGCGGCCGTGGCGGCTTTCGATGATGGCGTCGCTGTCGAACACTCGGCGGCCGAGCCGGTCGGCGACCACTCGTGCCACGGTCGTCTTGCCGACGCCCATCAATCCGACGAACACCAGGTGCTCGTCTGCGCGAATCATGGCCGGTCGCTCATGACGGCCGATTCACGGCAGCGTCGCCTTGAAGGACTGTGCGTTGCGAACGAACTCGCTGATGCTGTCGCCGCCAAACTTGCGGCCGGCTTCGGTGGCGAGCACCAGCGCAACCATGGTCTCGGCAACCACCGCGCAGGCCGGAACGGCCGTGACGTCAGTGCGCTCCTTGAAGCTGACGGTCGCTTCCTTGGTCACCACGTCGACAGTCTTCAGCGTCGGTCGGTTGAGCGTTGCCAGGGGCTTCATCGCCGCCCTTACCACCAGCAGCTCGCCTGTTGTGATGCCACCTTCAGTGCCACCGGCCAACGAGGTTTCGCGGTGATAGTCGCCGGTGCCGCCATTGAGCGACTGGTCCCACACGATGGCGTCATGCGCGTTACTGCCACGACGCCCGGCGACCTCAAACCCGTCACCGATCTCGACACCCTTGACGGCCTGGATGCTCATCACCGCTTGCGCGAGCGCGGCGTCGATCTTGCGGTCCCAATGCACGTGGCTGCCAAGGCCCACCGGCACGCCGTAACCGAGCACCTCCACCACACCACCAAGGGAATCGCCATCCTTGGACGCGGCCTTCACTTCCTCGATCATCGCCAGCGACGCCGAGGGGTCGAAGCAGCGGACTTCATCGGCATCGACGGCCGCAAGGTCGCCAGGCAAGGGGCGCAGGCCAGCGACGGCACGTGCGGCGCCCATCTGGATGACGTGCGAGATGATTGACACATCCAGCTCGGCCAGCAGCTTCTTGGCAACTGCACCAGCAGCAACGCGGGCCGCGGTCTCGCGCGCTGAGGCCCGCTCGAGCACGTCGCGCGCATCGGTGAAGCCGTACTTCTGCATGCCGACCAGGTCGGCATGGCCGGGGCGTACTGACGTGAGCGGGTCCTTGGTGACACCGGGCGCCGGCGACATCTCCTCGTGCCACTTGTCGCTGCGAAACCACTCGCTGTTCTTGATCTCGATCGCCAGCGGCGACCCGAGTGTGCGCCCATGACGAACGCCAGCGATCAGCGTCAGCTCGTCCATCTCAAACCGCTGTCGCGGCCCGCGGCCGTAGCCCAAGCGACGCCGTGCGAGTTCGGGCTGAATGTCCTCCACCGTGAGCGACAACCCTGCAGGGAGGCCCTCTATGATGACGACGAGCGCTTGCCCGTGCGATTCGCCGGCGGTGAGGTAACGAAGCATTCTTTGCAGGCTACTGGCGGGTCACTCGCGGCGCGCGGCCAGTTCCCGCTCGGCCGCGGCCGCCATCACCGCAACATCGGGAAGGTGGCCGTGCCACAGCTGCTGTTGCAGCGCTGCCTGGTGAACCAGCATGCCCAGACCCTCAACCGTCACCGCTCCGGCGGCCCTCGCTGCCCGCAAGAATGCTGTCTCACGTGGGTGGTAGACGATGTCGGCTACCGCCTGGCCGGCACGCAGCAACGACGGGTCGCACGGCATCTCATCGCCTCCCATGCCGACCGATGTTGCGTTCACCACGATGTCGGCGTCGCCCACATCGGCGACACCGCCAACGACACCAGCGACGCCGGCCAGTGACGCGGCTTCGTCTGCGCGCGCCGCAGTTCGATTGACCACCGCCACACGCGCAGCACCGGAACGACCCAACTCGTCGACGATGGATCGCGCGGCCGCACCGGCCCCCAGCACGCACACCGTTCGACCGGCAACCGTCACGCCGGCGGCGGCAAGCGAGGCTACGAAGCCAGCGCCATCAGTGCTGTAGCCCTTCAGCGATCCGTCAGCCTGGGGAACCACGGTGTTGACGCTGCGCAGGGCCGCGGCAGCCGAATCGAGCGAATCGACGGCACTCGCCACCGCTTCCTTGTGCGGCATGGTCACCGACAAGCCACCGAGACGAAACGTCCGCATCGCATCGAGAGCAGCCTGCGCCTCGCCGTGCGATACATCGAACGCGGCGTACACCCAGTCCAGGCCCAGCTGCACGAAGGCGGCGTTGTGCAGCGCCGGCGAGAGGCTGTGGCGTACTGGGCTGCCAATCACCGCTGCGATCCGCGTGGCGCCCGTGATCACAGCAAGCCCTTTTCCCGGGCTATCTCGATGTTGGCCTCCTGCTGTTCCAACGTGGCGGAGAACACGTGTCGGCCGTCCTCGTCGGCCAGCACGTAGTACATGTACACGCATGGGTCGCCCTTGGGCAGCCCGACGCAGATGGGGTCGCCGAGTGAAGGGTTGGCCGCCGGATTCAGTGCCGCTTCAATGCTGGCGCGGCCGGGGTTCGCAATTGGTGTCGGTGGCAAACCTGTGTGCAAATACGTGTTGTACGGCGAATCAATTGCCTTCACCTCGCTGAACGACAGCGCCGGGTCCTGCCCGTAGAACAATGCAGCATCAATGTCGAGCGAGACCCCGAAGTAGAGACGGTTGTAGATCACGCGGGCGATCTTCGCCCGGTCCTCCGGCACCCGTGCCTCGCGCTCGATCAGGCTGGCGACAATGAGCACCGTGTAGGGGTCCGAGCCCATGGCAGCAGAGCGCTCCTCAATGTTCTCCTGTCGGCCGACACGTTCCATCAGCTTGACCATGCGCTCAATGATCTGGCCCGCACTTTCGCCGTTCGACACCTGGTACGTGTCAGGAAACAGCAAGCCCTCCAAGCTGTTGATGCCGACAGGTGACCACGCGGATCGGATGGTGCCGTCAGTGGCTGCGACGTTGAAGTCGATCGCCGACAGGCGCGGCACCTTCTCCTCCAGACGGCGACCCATCTTCTCGAACGTGTACCCCTCCGGGAAGGTGACCTTGGTGAACGTCTCAGATGGCGGTGTGCGCAGCACGCGCATGATGTTGCCCATGTGGTCGTCGGGCCGCAGCCGGAAGTAGCCCGGAATCAGCACAAGTCCATCGTGTCGTTCCACGTAGAAACGAAAGACCTCAGCGCTCTCGACCAGGCCCTCATCGTGCAACCGTTCGCTGACGGTCTCCAGCGTGTCGTCGGCGCTGACGGTGAACGTGATGGGCGCGCCCGGGTCGCCCTTCGGGTTGACCTGCTGGCTGTACCAGAGGCCGGCGACGCCGACCGCAACGACACCCGCAAGGCCGAGGTAGCACAGCAGCCACATGAACCACTTGAAC
>JAYVVY010000036.1:0-4585 GCA_043786575.1 Ilumatobacteraceae bacterium | reverse complement strand
ACAGGCTTTGCTGTCCTCGCTCAATCGCGACCTACGAGCGAGCAAACTCGCGGATCACGCGACCCGGTCGCTCGCCGGTGTTGTTGCCCTGCTCAGTGACAATGGCCCCGTTGACGATGGTGGCGGCGTAGCCGCGCGCACGGATCTGCAGGCGACCAGCGCCATTCGGGAAGTCGTTGACGTAGGTCGGTTGATCCGACGCAAGGGTGGCGATATCGAACACGTTGATGTCGGCATACTGACCGACCTGCAGGGTGCCGCGCTCCTTCAAGCCCAACACGCCGGCCGGCATTGATGACAGCCGGCGGACAGCCTCGGGCAACGTTGCCAACTGCCGCTCGCGCTGCCAGTAGGTGAGGTAGTGGGTGCTCATATCGGCGTCACAAATCTGGCCGGCGTGCGCACCCGTGTCGGCCAAGCCTGGGTAGACGTTGTCCATCGCCAACACCTGCGCCAAACCTTCGACGTTGCGGTTGAAAAACCACGTGTTGAACAGCTCGTGACCGTCGCTGGCAATCAGTCGGTCGATCACGTAGTCCACCGGATGTACACCGAGCTCGGCTGCACGAGTGGCGACGGAACGGCCGCCGGTTTCGCTGTAGTCGGGCGAGGCGGCGGTGCCTAACGGGTAGATGTGATTGGCGTCGTACCAGAGGCCCTTCGTCACGCCCTCCTCCACCAATGCGGCGCGGGTGGCAGGATCCTTGAGCGCCGCAACGCGGTGAGCCACCGTCGGGAGGCCCATCAGGGCCTTCCACTTCTGGCCCTTCACCGGAGCAATTTGCGCGAGCCCGCACAACGATCCGCTGGGGCGCGTTTGGCTGGCCATTGTCATCCGGCCGACGTTCGCATTCGTGTCGGCCAACAGCGCACCGAACATGTCGACCCCCGAGTTGCTGCTGTTGCCTGCACCGCCGGAGAACAGGACGTCGCCGCAGGAGCGGGCCATCTCACGCAACAGAGTGACCTCGTGCTCGGCCTTGGTCGCAAAGTCGTTAACGGCCTGGAAGAGACCTCCGCCGGCGGCATTCATTCCGTCGGCAATCGCCAGGTATTCATCGATCGGCGCCAGCGTGCCCGGCACGTAGCGACCATCCGGAACCACGTGCAGCAAGATGCGCGAGGTCGAGAAACCAACCGCGCCGCCAGCGATGGATTCCTGCACGATGTCGCGCATGCGATTGAGCTCTTCTGGCGATGGCGGCTGGTCGCTGAGCGACCGCTCGCCCATCACGTTGTAGCGCACCGCGCAGTGCCCGACCAGGCCAACAATGTTCAGCGCTGGCCGCATGTCCTGCACCGCGTCGAGGTACTCGGGATACGTGCTCCAATCCCAGCTGAGACCGCCAAGAATTGCCTCGCGCGGCACGTCCTCCACGCTCTCCATCATCTCGGCGAGGAACACACGGTGGTCCGCAGCGACCGGTGCAAACGTGACGCCGCAGTTGCCGATGAGCACGGTCGTCACACCATGCCACGAGCTGGACGTCATCATCGGGTCCCAGGCGACCTGTGCGTCGAGGTGAGTGTGCAGGTCGATAAAGCCAGGCGACACGATGAGGCCGTTGGCGTCGATCTCGCGCGCTGCCTGCGCGGCCGAGAGGTCGCCAATGACAGTGATGCGATCCCCATCGATCGCAACATCGGCCCGGTAGCCCTGCGAGCCCGTGCCGTCGATGATCGTGCCGTTGCGAATGATCAGGTCGTGCGCCATGAAGTCCCCTTGGTTCTGTCCGATCGGATGCTACGGAGGTAATCCGCTCGCAACCGAAGCGGCCGCCATCACAAACAGTTTGAGACTGGCATACCTGGGGTATCACAGTCACATGACAACCATTTTGATCATCGTTCTCCTCGTCCTCCTTCTCGGTGGAGGCTTCGGCTACTCGCGACGCGGTCGCTAGGCCCGCACCGCAGCGGCGATCGTGTGCGCCGCATTCAGGGGCCGTTACAGTAGCCGGGTGCTTATTCTCGGAATCATCGGCTTTGGAATGCTCGTCGGCGCAATCGCCCAGCTGTTGCTCAATCGGTCGGGTCCCGGTATCGACTGGACCATGGCCCTCGTGGCCGGCTTTGCCGGCTCCTTCGTCGGCGGCATGCTCTTCAGCCTGATCGCCGGCGATGGCCTCAAGCTGCGCCTCAGCGGTCTGCTGGGTTCCATCATCGGTGCTGTAATTGTCACCGCCGTATGGCAAGGCCTCAACGCCAAGAAGCAAAAGGAAGCTCGGGCGGCGGCGAAGGCCAGCGCCCGCAGCGGCCGCCCCAGCTGATCCAGCGCGCTCGCAAGCTGAACGGTCAGCTCAACCGTCAGCTCAACGGTCAGCTGATCGTCAGGCGTACTGCGCAGACTGCGGGCTCGGGCTGGCGGCGAACCTTGCGCCATAGCTCGCCCACTTTGAAGAACTTCGTCATCAGCGAATACTTGCTCTTGATCGCGTCACGTGTCGGCTGCGCGTCGGCGCCCAGCAGCACTTCGGCGGTCGCCTCGACCACGGCAGAGCCATCCTTCGGTGTGCCCTTCATACTGCACGGCTGAAGGGTGACCTTCGGGTTGTTGCGGATGCGCTTGATCTTGCCCGACACCTCGTCGGTGGTGAACCCGGCCGTGCCGTCGGCCAACGCCGCGATCCACACCGGTGACGCGACGGCGTCGCCGTTCTTACGAAACGTGGTGATCAGAACGTACTTCTCGTCGACAATGCCCATTGCGCCACGCTACCCACACCGAACGGGCACACTTCGCAACACTCCGGGAAGGCCAAGTTGCGGGTACAACGGTTCGCGCGGCCACCCTCGGGGTAGTTTCGACGGGTGACCGAATCGACGATTGGCCCAACGACGGACCGCACCACGGATCCCGAGACCGGCCTCACTGCCCTCGAGGTAGCGGACCGCGTCGCCAGAGGGCTCACCAACTCCATCCCGTCAGCCCCTACTCGCACGGTGCAACAGATCATCCGCGGCAACGTCTTCACACCGATCAACGCCGTCGTTGGCATTCTGGCCGCACTGGTCATCGTGGCCGGCAGCCCGAAAGACGCGCTGTTCGGTGGCGTCATTATCGCCAACAGCGTGATCGGTGTCGTGCAGGAATTGCGGGCCAAGAAAGTGCTCGATCAACTCAGCGTGGTCAGCGCACCGAGGGCACACGCCGTGCGCGACGGCCAGGTCACCGAACTGCAGGTCCACGAACTGGTGCAGGACGACGTCGTCGAACTGCGGACCGGCGCGCAAGTTGTCGCCGACGGCACCGTGCTCACCAGCGAGAACTTGGAGATCGACGAATCGTTGCTCACCGGCGAGGCCGACCCGGTGGTGAAGACGCTCGGTGACGAAGTGCTCAGCGGCAGCGCCGTGGTCGCCGGCACCGGCCGGATGGTTGTCACCAAAGTCGGCGCCGAGAACTACGCAGCCAAGCTGGCTGAGGAAGCCCGGCGCTTCACACTGGTCAACTCACCGCTGAAGAACGACGTCAACCGCATCGTCAAATGGGTTGGCTACATGATCATCCCGGTCGGCTTGCTGCTGGCCAGTAGCCAGTTCTTCCGTCGCGATGAAGGCTGGCAAGACTCCATCATCAGCACCGTAGCCGGGCTGGTTGGCATGGTGCCCGAAGGCCTCGTGCTACTCACCAGCATGGCGTTCGCAGTGGGCGTCGTGCGCCTCGGTCGCCAACGGTGCCTCGTACAGGAGCTGCCCGCCATCGAGGTGTTGGCCCGCGTCGACGTGCTCTGTGCGGACAAGACCGGCACCATCACCGAAGGCGCGCTGGAGGTTGCCGGCGTGCAGCCGATGGCTGACGAAGATGCAGCCGCCATCGACCTTGCACTCGCGGCCTTGGCCCAGCTGGACCCCGACCCAAACGCCACTTCAAAGGCGCTCAACGGCCACTTCACCGAGGCAACCACCTGGGCAGTCACTGGCCGTGTGCCGTTCTCCTCCGCACGCAAATGGAGCGGCATGACCTTCGCCGACCATGGCAGCTGGATTCTCGGCGCACCAGAAAACGTGCTCACCACCGCCTACACCGGCGACCTACAGAACCAGGTGGAAGCGCAGGCTGCGTTGGGCCAACGTGTGCTCGTACTCGCCACCACCAACGGCACCTTCGCCGATGGCACCGAGCCCGCACTATCCACCGTGCATCCGGTGGCACTGGTTCTGCTGGAAGACATCGTGCGTGCAGACGCACCCGCCACGCTGAAGTACTTCGCTGACCAAGGCGTGATTGTGAAGGTGATCAGCGGCGACAACAACGTCACCGTCGGTGCAGTCGCCCGCCGTGCCGGGTTGGCCGGCTGGGAGAACAACGTGAACGCGACGACACTGCCGCCCGACGGCAGCGAGGAGTTCGCCGACGCAATCGTCAATGGCACCGTCTTTGGTCGCGTGACGCCCCACCAGAAGCGAGCGATGGTGCAGGCACTGCAAGCCCGCGGTCACGTCGTCGCGATGACCGGCGACGGCGTCAACGATGTGCTCGCACTGAAGGACAGCGACTGCGGCGTCGCGATGGCATCGGGCAGTGAGGCCACACGCGGCGTCGCCCAGCTGGTATTGATGGACTCGAACTTCTCCGCGCTGC